>JAFYLG010000177.1 GCA_017537225.1 Lachnospiraceae bacterium | reverse complement strand
ACAGCGTCCCTCCGCCAGCCAATCCGGCACGCTGGGACACCAGCAGACCTCCGTCCCCAGATAGATCTCTATGGACTCCCTATCGGAAGTCTCCGTCATCTGCCGGGCCGCCTGCCGCAGAAGCTCCGCCTTTTGGCGCAGGATGGATGGGTCATATTCCCAGCGTTCCGGCTGACAATGGGGCGTGAGAAACACGGCACGGATCCCCTCCTCTGCCGCCTGCCGCAGCATATGCAGGGCCATCTCCATGGATCTGGCTCCGTCATCTACTTCCGGCAATATATGACAATGCATATCAAACATATCTCTACCTCTTAGGCGCGTACAACAGACGCAGGATCAACTGATCCAATGCCTCCTCATCCACATAAAACTCATAATACTGCTTTCCCAGCACATTGTCACCGGCTGGAGAGACGATCTCCACGATCTCGTACTCGGCATAACGGCTCATGATACTGCTCAGCGTGTTAGCAGAGCAATCGGTCACCATATACTCATCCACTGCGTCGTACAGTTCCAGGGCAAAGGTATCACTCTCCTCCAGGCGACGGCCCAGAGACTTCAAAAAGCTCTTCATGTACTTCTCGTGACGATCCATACGTGACAGATTGAGCTGATCGCCCAGATCCTTACGGGTACGCACATAGCGAAGAGCCTGCTCGCCCTGTAAGGTGACCGTTCCCATGGGAATGGTGGGATCCACCGCAGAGAAATCCTCATCCACCTGGACTGTCACGCCACCCACCGCATCATTGGCAATGGCGATGGCATCCATGTTCATGGCCACATAATAGTCGATATACAATCCATACAGCAGATCCGACACCGCCTGGCGGGTATTCTCACAGCTGTCCTCCAAGCCACTGCCATAGGTATGGGACAGGGCCAACTGACCATAATAAGTACCGGCCTGCTTACCACCGATGCCCAGTACCGGCATCTCCAGCATGGTATCTCTGTTTAATGTCAACACTCTGCAAGTCTGGCTGGCCTCGTCAAAAATCAGCAGTGCCACCATATCCGACGCCCCGTGGTTGTTATAAGAATCGCTGGCCTGTACCGGTCCCGTCTGATCGATACCCAGAACCATCAGCACCATCATATCCTGCTTAGGAAAATATTCGACACCATCTCTGACAATAGTCTTGGAAACAGGGAGGGTCTCCTCCACCTGCTCCTTAGAAAAAACAGTGGCCTCCAGGATCTGGAGCCCACTGTAAATCACGACTATCATCAGGACCAGGATCGCGCCGAAATAAGCTGCCTTCTTCACAGTCTCTCTCGTATTCATCTCGTATATCCTACTCCATCTATTATTCGTATGAAATTATTATGCTCTCTTGCGACGAGCCACTACCAGTACGCCGATGCCGGCTACAGCAGCTGCCATCATGCCGGCCCACAGACCGATATTGGCAGTATCACCGGTAGAAGAACCGCCGGTACCGATAGAAGAAACAGGCACGGCAAAAGCTACAGGACAGAAGTCCTCAAACACACAAGTCACGGTACCGTTACCATTGTTAGTGCTCTTAACGATGGCACCCCACTGATCATTCTTATAGGTGGCAACATATACATTAATATTCTTAGCCACACCCAGATCAAAGGTCAGCTCGATGGTCACACCCTTAGGAGCAAACATCTCGGGATGCTCTGCGCACAGGAAAGTCACATCAAACAGATCACGGATCACCATCTTGGCAGCATCCAGACCAGCCTTGTCATAAGGCAGCTTCATGGAGCCGTCCTTCAGTGCGGCATATACCTTCTTCAGCAGGGCAGCAGCAGCATCCGGGATCTCATCAGACTTATCTACGTCAGACACAGCAGTCACAACGATGCAGTCAGCGCCTACATAACCGATCACATTGCCATTGGCATCCTTAATAGTACCTACATATTTCTGTCCGTCAGGACCAGTGAACTCAACCAGACTGGGATGATCCTTGTAACCGATACTACCCACAAACTCATCTGCCATGGCAGGAGTAGCCATCAGTACAAACATCATCAGCGCGATCAAAACACTCATCATCTTTTTCATAACAACTCTCTCCAATCTTTTATATTAGAATATATTTCCTCATTTTAATCCTACTAAGAGAATACACCATCTCCGCAGGATTGTCAATTTGTCAGGCACAAAAAATCACCGAAATTCTCCTGAGATAGAGATCATTCCTCATCGTCTACTCGACGGCCTTCCTTCTTTGAGGAAGGGATGACACCACCGGCACTGCGATTGTTCATCTGTGCCATGCGGGCTGCTGTCTCATAACTCTCCTGATAAGAGCTCTGGCTCTTGTAATATTTTTTATAATACTTGCGGCCATATGCACCATCACTGTCTGCAGCACAGTTAAGAACCACACCCAGGATCTTGGCGCCTACGAACTCAAACTGACGCAGAGAATTGGACATAACGATACGGTTGCAGTAATTCTGACGAACCACCAGCAGAATGCCATCCACCAGATTTGCCACTGCCAGAGCGTCGCTGACCTCCTCTACCGGAGGAAGATCCAGGATCACATAGTCGTAGAGCTTGCGCACCGCACTGACGGTCTTGGCCATACGCTCGGAGCTGAGCAGCTCGATGGGGTTAGGAGGAATGCGGCCAGCGGAAATCACGCTGAACGTAATTCCGTCCATCTCACAGGTCTGGACGATCTCGCCGATGGCCACCTGTCTGGTCAGATAGTTGGACAGACCGGGTGTGCTCTGGATGGGCAGCTTGTTGGCCTGAGAAGGACGACGCAGGTCACAGTCTACCAGGAGCACCTTCTTGCCCAGCTGGGACAGGGAGAATGCCAGGTTAGCCGCAGACAAGCTCTTACCCTCGCCGGTAAGGGCACTGGACACACCGATCACATGGCAATCGCTGTCGTCTGCAAAGGAAAACTGCAGCTTGGTACGCAGCAGCTTGTATGCCTCCTGAGCACCAAAACCGATCTTGCCTCCCACCAGCACCTTAGGCGCCTGAGCACCGCGCTT
>JAFYLG010000176.1 GCA_017537225.1 Lachnospiraceae bacterium | reverse complement strand
GACGGTTATAAGGGTCTGCTGCACCAGCCGGATCCCGAGAAATCTGAAGACCTGTTAGGCGGTATTATCGCCATCCGCAAGCTCCACATGGACGCCATGCGAGAAGTCGGCATGCCTGCTGCCGATGAGATGCTCTATCCAGAAAACTATCGCTATCTGGACGACGTTCTTTCCTATGTGGCTGTGGGTGCCCGTTCCGTAGAGAATCAGCAGCATCGCCTGACTGCCAGTGGTATCACGGTCCCTGTCGGTATGAAGAATCCTACCGGCGGCGATTTCTCCGTTATGCTCAATTCTGTGTACGCCGCCCAGCAGCCCCACACCTTTATCTTCCGTGGTTGGGATGTGCGCACCTCCGGCAATCCTCTGGCCCACACGATCCTGCGTGGCTATGTAAATAAGCACGTCAACAGCCTGCCCAACTACCACTACGAATATCTGTTGCTACTCCATCAGATGTACTGTGAGCGCAATCTGCTCAATCCCGCCTGTATCGTCGACTGCAACCATGCTAACTCTGGTAAAAAATACGAAGAACAGGTTCGTATCGCTAAGGAAGTACTTCACAGCCGCCGCTATAATGCGGACATCAGCAAGATGGTCAAAGGTCTGATGATCGAAAGCTACATCGAGCCTGGCAACCAAAAGATCGGTCAGCACATCTACGGCAAGTCCATCACCGATGCCTGCTTAGGTTGGGATGCTTCCGAGAGACTGCTGTACGATATTGCAGAAAGTTTATAAATCACAAAAGGATCCGAACACTTCTGTCGGATCCTTTTTTCGTGGAAAAATATATCATTTTCTCTAAATAAAAATCCACCAAAATGTAAAAACACTTCGGTGGACTATCTTATTCGTATTAAATTGCAATTTATTCCGCGGGCATACGCAGACCATCGGGAGTCAGCTCCGGAACACCAACCTGCTCACCGTAGTGCTTTACGACCTTCCATACGCCCTGACGGCTCAGGCTACCGCCGTTGCAGTTAACAAACACCACATCGGTCTCGTGACCCTTTAAGAGAGTCTCACGGGCATCACTCAGATACGCACGCAGTGCTCCCTCCAGTCTAGAACTGATGGCAACGGTACGGCTGGCTCTCTCCCCCTGCAGCACCATATATCCCAGATCCAGATTGATATCTGATACCCGCAGATGGATCAGCTCGGTGGCACGGATGCCCTGACACATGGCCAGCACCATGGCGCGATCGCGCAGCTGCTTCATACTCTTGCCCTCGATGGACAGGATCTGCTGCAGCTCCTCCTCCGTCACCACATGAGTAGGCTTACGCTCTACCTTAGGTGCCTTTAACAACTCAGAAGGATCCTGATTGCAGCTGCCATGCTTGCACTGATAATCAAAGAAACGACGCAGTGTAGCGATGGTTCTGGAGATCGTAGCGGTGGACATACCGCTCTCCTCCAAATGCAGTACATAGGCATTTAAAATGGTGGAGGTGACTTTTTCCGCGGTAAAGATCCCCTGTTCTGCCATGTAGGCGCTCATTTTGCGTAAATCACGCTCATAAGAAACCACCGTATTGGCAGCCGCGTTCTTTACTGTCTGTAAATAGTGAATAAAGTTTTGAATCTCTCCGCGCATCGTGTAACCCCCGCGTTTCTTTAGTATTTCTCGATTTTATTATAAAGGGAAATATGACGAAAATCAAACATTTTTTACGAAATTCTTACAAATTTGTAAAGTTTTTTTCATAAACACGAGGGATTTCAGGTCAAAAGTGGGGCCTTACAATCCTTTTTCCTATAAAATTTACGTTTCCCTACAAAAAAGGATCCGAAAACTCCGGATCCTTTTACCTTTGTATTCAGTTGTTTTCATTGCCATATTTGGCCTTGTAAGCCATGATAGCTGCCACGGTCTTACCATCGCGCAGTTCACCGGCATAGACCATCCGACACAGCTCATCCAGATCCATAGGAACCACATCCACAAACTCATCCTCGTCCAAATGCTGGTGAGTAGGCACCAGATCTCTGGCCACGTAGATCTCGATCAGCTCATCCAAGAATGCCACCGTCGTATTAACACTGATCAGAAATTCCAGATTGTCGCTGCGATAACCGGTCTCTTCTTCCAGTTCGCGATAAGCACATTGGATCTTAGGCTCATCGGGGCTGTCCACCTTACCTGCGGGAATCTCCAGAGTTTCTCGATCCAGCGCGTTGCGGAACTGGCGAACCATCAGGATCTTGCCATCCTCACGCACCGGCACAACAGCGGCAGCTCCATCATGATGAATGTAATCCCAGTGAGCAATATGGCCGTTAGGCAGTTCTACGGTATCACTGTAAATATCGATCAGCGCACCGGAATATTTCAGTTCACGTTTCAAACGCTTTACTACTTCCATGACATTATCTCCCTTCGAGTTCGTTGGTGTGCCTGACCGTATGTAGTCATCTCTTAAAAAACAAAAATTCCTATACGCAGGCATCACACGGATCACTCCAAGTATACCATAATTTACGGCATCTTCGCAATCCATATTTATACCAAAAGAGATCCGGCAGTTTCCTGCCGGATCCTTCCTTTGGAGCACTTAGATCACAGATGATTCCTATTTTGTGTTCTTACACAACCAGTCATACTTCAACGATGTCATTATCCTGATCTGCAGCCACTTCGGCAACCACCTCTGCTACTGCACCGGCAATAGCGGCAGCATCACTGCCCACATTCTCCAAACCGGTAATATTTACATTGCGAGTCACTTTGGCATCGTAGGTGTCAGCCTTGACGATCTGGCTTAAATCGATACCCACCGTTTCTTTCATGGACTCAAACAGTTTGGTCATCACGGCAGGCACATTACCGGCCACACTGTCCAAGCCATTGCCGCCCTCGCCACCGATGATGGTGATCTTGTCGATCTGGGTCAGAGGCTCAGCGATCTTGGCAGCGATCTCAGGCAGTACCTTGATCAGCATCTCTGCCATAGCAGCGTTGTTGTACTTCTGGTAAGCTTCGGCTTTCTTTTCCATGGCTTCGGCTTCTGCCAGACCCTTGGCACGAATGGCTTCGGCCTCCGCCTCACCTACCTGACGAATACCCATCGCTTCCTGCTCTCTGGTATAACGGTCAGCCTCGGCCTGAGCCTTCTGAGCTTCAGCTTCTTTCTGGATCTGGAACTTGCGAGCTTCTGCTTCCTTCTGGCGTTCAAACAATTCGGCCTCTGCCTTCTGCTGACGCTCAAAACGCTCTGCCTCTGCTTTCTTACGGATCTGAGCATCCAGAGCCTGTTCCATTACCTCGGCCTCACGCTGTTTTAACAGGATATTCTTTTCCTCACGGGCAATGTCAGCCTCTGCAGCAGTAACTTCGATGGATTTACGCTGTTCTTCCTTTTGGATCTCATAAGCGGCATCGGCCTCTGCTTTCTTGGTGTCGGATTGCTTCTTCAGATCTGCTTTCTGGATCTCCAGCTCATTGTTCTTGATAGCGATCTCACGCTCCGCATTGATGCGGGCATCGTTGGCCTGACGGTCAGCATCTGCCTTCGCTACAGCGATTTCTTTTTCAGCCTCTGCCTTGGCGATGGCAGCTTTCTTTTTGATCTGGGAGATATTGTCGATACCCAGGTCATCGATGACACCGTTACTGTCGGTAAAATTCTGAACGTTGAAGCTTACGATGTCCAAGCCCATGGCAGCTAGGTCAGGCTCGGCATTTTCTTTTACCAGATTTGCAAACTTCTGACGGTCACTGACCATCTCTTCCAGGCGCATGCGGCCTACGATCTCACGCATGTTACCTTCCAATACTTCACGGGCTACCTTAGCAATATACTCTGTAGGCTGGTTTAAGAAGTTCTCTGCAGCCAGTTTCAGGTATTCCGGATTGCTGCTGACCTTGATATTTACTGCTGCGTCTACCTGGATATTGATGTAGTCCGCAGTAGGCACGGCGCTGGAAGTCTTTACATCGATGGGGATCAGCTTCAGACTCAGTCTGTCCAGTCGCTCCAGGAAAGGGATCTTGATACTGGACTTACCAATAATAATTTTCTTGCGCAAACCGGAAATAATGTAAGCTGTATCCGGAGGTGCCTTTACATAACCGGAAGCCATGATGCCCAGCAGAACGATCACTGCCAAAATACCGATGATTAAACCAATGTTTTCTAATAAAAATTCCATACTTTTTCTCCTCTCGTAGTAGTCTGCCTCCTCGGCAGATCTTGTGCAGATCCTCGATAGTTTTTGGCTGATTCCCATCGATGATCTGATAGCCTATGATTCCTTACCTCTTTGTGAAGCTGTGTCAAAGCCCTTGACACTAGTACCTCTGTGGGCCAGGTACCAAGGCCCTTCTCCTTTCCTTTGATTTGGAATATACCTATGCGCTGATAAGCGCTGTCCATTCCTTGATGATGCTCCTCCGTGGTAAGCTCAGAGGGGTTGCAGCTGTGCTGCATATGGATTACATAATTTATTTTTGGATAAACAAAAAAGACTCCCTTGCAACACAGCTGTTACAATAAAAGTCTTGCCACTAAATCGGTACGGATGTTACCATCGAAATGACGATCCCGAACCACTCGCGTATATGTGGGGGCTACTCCCTTTTATTTGACTACAGTATATCATGTTTATGTCGTCCTGTCAATTGTTTGACGCAATATTTTTCTTACATACCTTTCACGTTTTTACAGAAATTATTTTATTCCGTTCCTGCGGACAAAAAAACAGAGGGCCTGATCCAGGACCCTCTGTTTCCAATTTACATTGATTTCTGTTTTACTTATTTTACAAAATTCGGTGCAATGTACATGATGATAAACATCACAGACAGCAGGTAGATCAGCACGGGCACTTCCTTGGCCTTGCCGCGAGCGATCTTGATCAGGGTGTAAGAAATGAAACCAAATCCGATACCATCAGAGATGCTGTAAGCGAAGGGCATCATTACGATGGTCAGGAAGCAAGGCAGAGCCTCCTCAAAATCATTCCAGTTCACCTTGGTAGCACCAGCGATCATGTATACACCTACAATGATCAGAGCGGGAGCAGTAGCTGCACCGGGAACGATACCTGCCACAGGAGCCAGCAAAGTAGCCAGCAGGAACAGAGCTGCTGTTACCAGAGCAGACAGACCGGTACGAGCACCCTCCTGAATACCGGTAGAGGACTCTACGAAAGTGGTAACGGTAGAAGTACCCATTACAGAACCAAAGATAGTACCGATCGCATCGGCGATCAGAGCTCTGTCACCACCGGGCAGATTGCCGTCCTCATCCAGCATACCGGCATTACCGGCAGTACCCAGCAGAGTACCTACGGTATCAAACATATCTACGATAAAGAAGCTGATCACAGAAACCAGCAGCAGAGGAAGGCCCTTGCTGAGAGTACCAGGCAGATCCAGCTGGAATGCAGTCAGGCTGATATTGCTGATGCCGCTCATGGTCAGAGAATCGGGGATCAGGGTCACGCCCATGGGAATACCAATGATAGTAGTCACAATAATACCGATGAAGATAGCTCCCTTGA
The DNA here is from genome assembly GCA_017537225.1 of Lachnospiraceae bacterium. GTDB lineage: Bacteria > Bacillota > Clostridia > Lachnospirales > Lachnospiraceae > RGIG7193. Next base: position 1,367 of record JAFYLG010000176.1, on the reverse strand, counting down.
TCTTATAAGCGATCATGATACCGGTGAGCACAACGCCGATCAGAGCCAGCAGAGGAGCACCACTGGTGATAGCGCCCATCTCAGTGTAACTGCCACCTTCGGGACCAAAGCACTGTACAATACCGGCATTCAGCAGACCGATAAAAGTGATAAACAGACCGATACCGGCAGAGATCGCACTCTTTAAGCAACCAGGGATAGAGTCAATGATCTTGCTGCGCAGGGGAGAAATGGTCACTAACAGGAACAGGAAGCCGGAGATCAGTACGATGGCCAGGCCCTGCTGCCAGGTATAACCATACTGGAAGCAAATCGTGTAAGTAAAGTAAGCATTCAGACCCATACCGGGAGCCTGTGCAAAAGGTACGTTAGCCAAAAAGGCTGTCAGTGCAGTACCTACTGCAGCGGACAGACAGGTGGCTACCATAACAGCAGTAGCATCCATGCCAGCCAGGGACAAGTAGTTAGGGTTTACAAAGATGATGTAAGCCATAGCGAAGAAGGTAGTAATACCACCGATCACTTCGGTTCTTACATTGGTGTTGTTCTCTTTCAATTTAAAGAGCTTTTCCATAGTGCATCCTCCATGTATTTTATAGTCCGACGAATTATGGTCGCCGGGTAGAGACAGCAGACCCTTTTGTCTGCCATATATAAAAACAGAGGTAAGCATATCATAAACTTTTTATAAAATCAATATGATAAATCTATAAATTACTCTCTATTTTATTCGGTTGCAATATTCCTTACCAGACTTTTATTATACAAGAAGGCTGCCTGCAGATCACTCTGCAGGCAGCCTCATTTTTATGTGCTTATTATCACAAATCCAATAGATCCTTACAATTCAGTATCAGCCACCTCAAATACGATGGTGGAAGCAAGAGGAGATACCACACCTTCTGCAGTCACAGCGCGAACCTGCATCTTGTAGATGCCTTCCTCCTCAGGAGTGTAACCAAAGTACCAATATACCCACTTGTCCACGGTAGCACCTTCTACGGCGAAGGTAGTCCAAGTCTCACCATCGTCCATGGATACTTCAATGGCAGTGATCGGTACATCGTAATCATCGGCATAGCCTTCAAATACGATGGTATCGCCAGGCTTAAAGGTCACACCGTCAGCATAGTTCATAATGCTGATATGAGCACGATACTCATCACCGGCAGTGATCACTTCCGGAACCTCATCCTCAGTGGTCACTTCGATATCCAGAATATCACGGGTGAAGTACTTGGCTACGGTACCAGGCATCCACAGCTGGGATCTCTGGCCTTCCGGCAATGCCTCACCATTGATTCGATAAACGATCATAGCTTCATTTTCCAGAGCATAGGTCAGAGGCATGGGGATACCATAGCCAT
>JAFYLG010000175.1 GCA_017537225.1 Lachnospiraceae bacterium | reverse complement strand
TTGATCTCCACATTGCCGATGGCAGTGGGAAGATCCTCGACCAATTCCATCAGATCCTGCATCTGGGATGTGACGGGATGGTTGCGGTTGTAGCACAGATAAAAATAGCGCTGTCTGGTCAGTTCCGGTACCTGGCAGATGCAGATGTCCCCGGCTGCCACCTGTTTGGCCACACAGACTTTGGATAAAAAGCCGAGACCCAGGTTGCACTGAACGGCATCGGCGATGGCCTTGGTGCTGCCGCATTCCCAGGCGGCATGGATCGGGATGCGGTGTTCCATCATTAATTCTTCAAAGATGGCTCGGGTGCCGCTGCCTTTTTCACGCAGAATAAATCTCTCGTTTCGCAATTCTTCCATGGAGACATGTTCCCGACCGGCGAAGGGGTGGTCTTTACTGCATATCAGACACAGATCATCAATGGTAGCGGGCTTACTGATGATTTCCTCTCGATGGATAATACCTTCGACCAATGCGATGTCCAGTTCGTTTTCCAATAGGCGTTGCTCGATGTGACGAGTGTTGTTCACATAGACATAGACTTCAATATCCGGGTACAGTTCCTGCAGGGAGCTTTGGACATCGCTCATCATATTATTGCCCACAGTCATGGTGGCACCGATGCGCAATGGGCGCAGAGATCCCAGGTGCTTCATTTTTTGCTCCAGATTGTCATGGATGGCCAGGATCTGACGAGCACTCTCCAGCAAAAGGGTGCCAGAAGGGGTGATCTGTAGTTCTTTCTGATGGCGATCAAAGAGTTGGGTATTATATTCCTTTTCCAATTCCGATATGATCTGACTGATGGTGGGTTGGGAAATATATAGGTGTTTTGCAGCAGCACTCATCTTTTTGAATTCTGCTACAGCGGTAAAAACCCTTAATTGACGCAGTGTTGCCATAAAATACCTCCTTATGTAAAGTTAGGAAAAATCCTATACCTCTAATCACATATTACTATTTTACGAATCGAAAATCAAGTGTTAAAATCTTGATTGGTAAAAACAAGTCAATCCTGTCGAGAAAGAAACAGGGTTGTCTAAAAAGAATCAAACAGGAGGAACAACATGAAGGTATTAGTGTTAGGTGGCGTTGCTGCCGGAACCAAGATCGCTGCCAAGCTGATGAGAGAAGATCGCAGCAATGAAGTGATCGTACTGAACAAGGGAAAAGATATTTCCTATGCCGGTTGTGGACTTCCTTACTATGTAGGTCATGTGATTGAGGAAAAGGAACAGCTGATCGTAAATACTCCCGATAAGTATGCTAAGCTGACCGGAGCCAAGGTCATCACCGAGACCGAAGCAGTAAAGGTGGATCCCGTTGCCAAGAAAGTGATCGCAGTCAATGTAAATACCGGTGAAGAGCAGGTGTATGACTATGATAAGTTGGTGATCTCTGTAGGCGCCAGTCCTGTGAAGCCCCCCATTTCCGGTACTGAATTGAAAAATGTGTTCTTTATGAGAACTCCTGAGGATGCCATTCGTCTGCGTGAAGTAGTAGACTCCGGAGAAATCAAGAGAGCAGTGGTAGTCGGTGCCGGCTACATCGGTCTGGAGATCGCTGAGAACCTGAAGCTGATGGGCATTCGTCCTTTCGTGCTGGATATGGCTCCTCATGTAATGCCTGGTTTTGACACCGAGATGGCTGAGTATGTAGAGGGCATGCTGGCTGAGGCTGGGATCCCTGTGGTGACAGGCGTCATGGTAACTGGTATTGAGGGTGATGGCAAGGTCGAAAAGGTTACTACCAATAAGAAAGCTTACAAGGCTGATCTGGTAGTACTGAGTGCAGGTATTCGCCCCAATACGGCATTTTTGAACGATATCGGTCTGGAGATGTTCAAGGGAACCATTCTGACCAACGAGTTTGGCGAGACCAATCTGCCTGATGTATATGCAGCGGGTGACTGCGCCATGGTACATAACGCTATTACCGGCAAGCCTGCCTGGTCTCCCATGGGTTCTACCGCCAATATCGCTGGTCGTGTGATCGCTCAAAATATGATGGGTGCTCAGATGAGTTACCGTGGCGTACTTGGTACTGCTGTATGTAAGCTGCCCGGCATCAATGTGGGAAGAACCGGTCTGACCGAGGCGCAGGCTGTGGCTGAGGGATTTGATCCCATCAGTGTGATCACGGTGGTAGATGATAAGGCTCATTACTATGCTGGTGCCAGCACCTTTGTGGTAAAGATGATCGCTGACAAAGTAACTGAGCGTCTGTTGGGTGTTCAGGTGATCGGATCCGGAGCTGTAGACAAGGTAGTAGATGTTGCCGTTACCGGTATTATGCTGAAGGGTACGCTGTCTGATTTGGCTGACATGGATCTGGCTTATGCTCCTCCTTTCTCCACCGCGATCCATCCTTTCGCGCATACACTGAATGTGTTGCGCAATAAATTGAATGGCACGTTTGAAACCATTACTCCTGTAGAGTATGCTGCTGGCGCTGCCAATGGTTACAAGGTGATAGATGCCTGCTTGAAGCCTTCTATCGAAGGCGCACCTTATGTGGATCTGACCACTGTAGAAGGTCCCATTGCCGGCTTGGAGCCGGATGATAAGATCCTGCTGGTATGTAATAAGGGTAAGCGCGCGTATTTGCTGCAGAATCGTATGAAGTTCTATGGCTACACCAATACCAAGGTGTTGGAAGGTGGAATTGCTTTTACTGAAGTAGAGGTATAAAAGAGTATCACATCCTCTTAATTATATTTTAATCCCGGCCACCAGGTCCATGGAGGAGATAAAGGTCGTCTCCTCCATACCAGGTGGTACACCAAAAGAAAAGGAGAATATTATTATGGCATGCACCATTAGCGCAGCTGAAATTAAAAGAGTAAAAGCCCTGGGCTTTCTGAACAACAAGGGAACCGATCTGTTCAACGGCCGTGTGATCACCGTAAATGGTAAAATCAGCGTAGAGCAGGCTAAAACCATCGCGGAGGCTGCTGAAAAGTACGGCAACGGCGATATTGAGTTTACTACCCGTCTGACGGTAGAGGTGAGAGGAATTCATTTTGACAATATCGAGCCTTTCCGTGAGTATATCGCTAAGGCAGGTCTGCAGACCGGCGGTACCGGCTCTCTGGTACGTCCCATTGTAGCCTGCAAGGGTACTACCTGCCAGTATGGTCTGTACGATACCTTCGCTCTGTCCGAGAAGATCCACGAGCGCTTCTATCTGGGTTATCATACCGTAAAGCTGCCTCACAAGTTTAAAATCGCTACAGGAGGTTGCCCTAACAACTGCGTTAAGCCTGATTTGAACGATTTGGGTATCATCGGTCAGCTGGTTCCCAATTTTGACGAAGATATGTGTAACGGCTGCAAAAAGTGTCAGGTAGAGGCTATGTGCCCTATGAAGGCTGCCAAGGTAGAAGATGGCGTGTTGGAGATCGATAAGGATGTCTGCAACAATTGTGGTCGCTGCATTGGCAAGTGTCCGTTTGATGCTATCGAAGACGGTACTACCGGTTACAAGATCACTATCGGCGGTCGTTGGGGCAAAAAGGTGGCTCATGGTATTCCTTTAAACAAGGTATTTACTACCGAGGAAGAACTGCTGGATACCGTTGAGAAGGCTATCCTGTTGTTCCGTGAGCAGGGCAAGACCGGTGAGCGTTTTGCTGATACCATTGCTCGTATTGGCTTTGCTGAGGTAGAGAGACAGCTGCTGGCCAACGATCTTTTGGAGAGAAAGCAGGAGATCCTGGATGCTCAGCTGCATTTGACCGGCGGTGCTACCTGTTAATACCTTTCTGAGATAAGATATCGGGATAAAACGTGCAAAAAAAGTTGCACGTTTTATTCTGACGTGCCTTGTTTGTGAAATGTCAGGCGCACTAAAAATCATAAAATATAGAGTGTTATGAGGAGATTTTGAGATATGAACAAGAAAAAAACCCTGGCTATTTTTCTCTGCCTGTTGATCGGTTATCTGGCAACGGAGTCCACTGGATTGCAAACGGATATGTTCGGTCGTACTATCATGGGAGGCCCTATGGTAGCATTGTTGGTTTCCATGATTCTGTGCAATATCATTCCTTCTGTAGACAAGGAGTTTAAGGGAGGAACTACCTACTGCAGTAAGCAATTCTTAAACTGGGGTATTATCCTGACCGGTGGTACACTGAGCTTTGCCGATATCATGGGTACCGGTGTGAAGGCACTTCCTCTAATTATTTTTAACATTTGTCTGTCCTTTGCAGCTGCCTTGATTATCGGTAAGAAATTGGGGGTAACCAAAAACACCTCCGTTTTAGTAGGTGGCGGCACCTGTATTTGTGGCGGCACAGCCATTGCTACATTGAGTCGTATCATCAAGGCCAACGACATGGAGATCGCCTTTGCTATGGCGGCTATCTTCTTGTTTGATACCATTGCAGCCTTTTCTTATCCTTACATCGCCGGTGGCTTGGGATTCACTGAGAATCAGTTTGCATTTGTAGCAGGTACCGCCATTAACGATACTTCTTCTGTGGCTGGAGCGCAGGCTACATTCCAGGCTATGATCGCCAATCCGGATTTCAACGGTGCTTTGAACGTAAAGCTGGTTCGTACTACCATGTTGATTTTCGTTGCTATTATTTGGACCATTCTGATGGCCAAGGATGCAAAGAAAAATGGTGAAGCAGGTGCTGGTGACAGTATTTTTGCTGTAGTAAAGAAGACGTTTCCCATGTTTATCTTATGGTTTGTGGTGATGGCTGGTTTAAACACCTTTGGTGCTTTCAGTGCCGTAGGTCTGGGCCTGATGAAGAAGGCCAGCAAGTTCCTGTTTGCTGCTGCACTGGCAGGTGTTGGTTTTAAAATTAAATTTAAGGATGTATTCTCTAAGGGCTTAAAGCCCATTGCACTGGGGGGTATTACATGGGCATGCGTAGCTATCTCTTCTTATTTGTTTGCCTTCCTGTTTGCAGGATACATCGGATAAATTGGGACTAATTTTATTGATCCGTATATTGAGTGTTCATATGAGACTGGGGATGCTGCATATGCAGTGTCCCTTTTTCTTACGATTTCTTAAGAGTTTCTTGCGTTTTGGTGAATCCTATTTTCATGGAAAATGTTCTGTGATACACTGAGGACAAAGCAAATGGTTTACTATAAAGGAGGAGTTTGGTATGAAGAGAATAGCAGCCATCCTGTTGGCGATAGCATGTATGATATCGTTGCTGGCTTGCGGCGGCGGTGATGTGTCCGAGGTGGGGATCAAAGAGTTTACTTCGGAGATATACACTCATAAGGAGATCGAGTCTGCCATCGACGAGATCCTGCACTATTTTAAAAAGAATTTTGACGGCTGTACCTTGCGAGAAATCACCTATGCCGGCGATGAAAAGACCTTGGCTCATGCGGAATGGGCAGAGAGACACGATGCCGATGATGTGATTGTACTGATTTCCACTTTTGATGTGGATGGCTCCGGTGGAGATGGTTCGCTGAATCCGAACAGCACCTATACCCGCTGGATGTGGATCCTGGTGCGAGATGGCAAGGGCAGATGGAAACATGTGGATCACGGCTATTGATTATACTAATGGTTTAATGGATTTTGCCAGAAAAAGCTTTACAAATGGAGGGCACAGCGGTATAGTAGTAGTCAGTGACAAGCAATCATAAATAAAGAAAGAAGGAGGTAGAAACATGTTCATGAAAGCGGATATCACAAACATCACAGTGAAGATGACAGTCTGCCTCTCGATCCATTTTTGATCCGATTATGATCCGTGGGATTAGGATGCCGCAGTCTGTCTGACTGCGGCATTCTTGTACATAAGGGCATACGTCAGCATTAGGCGGGGCTTTGACCGGTACGAGAAGGTCGAAGCCCCATTTGTTTTCTAAAACCATGAGAGAGGTTTACAGCAATGAAAAGTATTTTTAAGTACATGGCAAAATACTGGTACCTATATCTCTTTACCATGATTTGTCTGGTGGGTGGTGTCCTGATGGATATGTTGGTGCCACAGGTAACCAGACGTATCATCGATGATGTGATCGTAGGAGGGAACCATGCTATCTTGATGAGTCTGTTGATCGCCTTGTTTTTATTGGCTACGGCAGGCAGTATGTTTCGATATTTTCAGGAGTTTACCGGGGATTGCACCGGCGTGCGTATTGCCAGAGACATCCGCCGAAAATTGTTTGCTCACATCGAGCAGATGTCAGTAGGATTTTTTGACAAGAACAATACCGGTGAGCTGATGTCACGACTTACCAACGACGTGGAGCGTGTTCAGGACGCAGCTGGTTTTATCGGAATGCTGGGTGTTCAGGCCACGATCCACACCATTGTCACCATGGTATGTATGGTAAAGATCAGCCCGGTTCTGACCATTATCCCTCTGTGTATCCTGCCTATGGTAGCCTATGTGGCTATTCAGTTGGAGAAAAAACTGGACAAGGTCTACGATGAGATCAGCGAGGAAAATGGCGAGCTGAACACGGTAGCCCAGGAGAATCTGACAGGCGTTCGTACCGTCAAGGCATTCTCCAGAGAGCAGTATGAGATCGAAAAGTTTAAAAAGCATAACGGCCGTTATTATGAGTTGAACATGAATCTGGCCAAAACTTTGGCCAAATATGATCCCAATATTTCTTTTTTTACCAAGCTGCTGTGGGTGTTGTCTGTCACTCTGGGTGGCATCCTGGTGGTGGGAGATCATATCAGTCTGGGTCAACTGGGTGCCTTTATCGAATATGCCAACAATATCGTATGGCCCATGGAGATCCTGGGTTGGATCGCCAACAGCCTGGCTGCGGCAGTTGCTTCCAATAAGAAGATCGACAAGATCTTAGAGGAGCGCCCTCAGATCGTTTCCCCTGAGGAGCCGGAGAGACTGGAACTGATCAAAGGCAATTTAACTTTCGATGGTGTAGGTTTGAAATTGGCAGATCAGATCATCCTGAAGGATGTAAGTTTCCATGTGCCTGCGGGCAAGACTCTGGGCGTCATGGGCATGACCGGTTCCGGTAAGACCACCCTGATCAATCTGATGGAGCGTTTTTACGATGTGACAGAAGGCAGTGTGCGATTGGATGGAGTGGATGTACGGCAGCTTGATCTGCATCAGCTTCGCGATAGTTTTGGAGTGGTAATGCAAGATGTATTCCTGTTCTCAGATACGGTGGCAGAAAACATTCGCTTTGGTAGTAAGGACTGGATGACCCGTGAGCAGGTGGAGAAAGCATCCCTGTCTGCCGATGCTCATGAGTTTGTATCGAAGCTTCCCAAGGGCTATGATACGGTCATCGGAGAAAAGGGCGTAGGCCTGTCTGGAGGACAAAAGCAGCGAATCAGTATTGCCAGAGCCCTGGCGAAGCAGGCGCCCATCCTGATATTGGATGATTCGACTTCTGCTCTGGACATGGAGACCGAGCATCAGATCCAACAGGAACTGAAAGATATGAAGGGTGTGACCAAGGTGATCATCGCCCATCGTATCTCCGCGGTGCGCCATGCCGATGAGATCATCATCCTGCAGGATGGCAAGATCGCTGAGAGAGGTACCCACGAGACCCTGCTGAACAAAAAGGGACTGTATTATGATACATACGTGGCTCAGTATGAGGAGCCGGAAGAGAATCTATTGGACGGCGCAGAGTGCGCTTTCACAGGGGAAAAGGAGGTGACGGTATGGCAGTAAATTCTTATAAAGAAGATGAGCTGCAGCGCGAGGTGCCAAAGCGTGTAACTCTGATGCGCATGTACCGTTATCTGTTTGGCTATAAAAAAGAGATCGCTGTGGTGTTGAGTATCATGGCTGTGACCGTAGCCATCATGCTGGTGAACCCGCTGATCATCGAGCGGGCCGTCAATGTCCATGTGGCCAACAAGGATGTGCAGGGGCTTCTGCGACTGGCTCTTTTGGCACTGATCCTCAATGTGATCTGGCTGATGGGTGTCAAGGCTCGCATGATCCTTATGGCTAAAGTTTCTAACAAGATCGTACTGACTATACGAGAAGAGCTATATACTCACATTCAGACCCTGGGATTGCGTTTTTTTGACAGCCGCCCCACAGGCAAGATCCTGGCACGTATTATCGGTGATGTGAATTCTTTGAAAGATGTCATGTCCAGCAGTGTAACTACCCTGATCCCTGATGCGGTGACCCTGGTCGCCGTCATTACCATCATGCTGATCAAGAATGCCAGACTGGCTATGGCAGCGCTGGCTACATTGCCGGTGCTTGCAGCAGGCATGTATTTGGTCATGGTTCGTGGACATCGCCGTTGGCAGGATGTGCGCAAAAAGAACTCCAATATGAATGCCTTTATCCACGAGAATTTTTCGGGTATCAAGGTGGTACAGAGTTTTAGTGCTCAGGATGAGTCCGAAGAAGCTTTTGATACGGTTTTAGACGAACATGTAAATGCCTTTACCAGAGCCGTTCGTTTGTCTGATATTTTTGGCCCGGTCATTGATGTGACCTGGGGCATGGGTGGATTTCTGCTGTACTTTATCGGTATCAAGATCGCAGGTATGGATGGCACCGATGTGGGTACTTTCCTGGCATTCTCCACCTATCTGAGTATGTTCTGGAGTCCTATCCGTAATCTGGCCAATCTGTACAATCAGATGGTCAACAATATCTCCAGTGCCGAGCGTATTTTTGATATCCTGGATACGGAGCCGGAACTGAAAGATCG
>JAFYLG010000174.1 GCA_017537225.1 Lachnospiraceae bacterium | reverse complement strand
TTGTCATACATGAAATCCGCCAGAGACTGAGAGTTGGCGATGATACCGCCCACTTTGGCAGCAGCCAGGAATACATAGTCAGGCTTTTCCTGAGCAAAGAACTGCTCTACGTCAGCCTGACGGCACAGATCCAGTTCCTTGTGGGTACGGGTGATAATGTTATGATAACCATTTCTCTCCAGGCAGCGGATGATGGCGGAACCAACCATGCCGCGATGGCCTGCTACATAGATTTTTGCGTCTTTTTCCATCATAGGTCATGTACCTTCTTTCTATTTCATTCCGTTTTCGCCATCCCAGTTCTGGAAGAATACTTCCAGGGCTTCCTGCCAGGGACGTACACAGTTACCGATGGTGCAGCGCAGCATACGGTTGTCCAGAGCACTCCAGGCGGGACGATCAGCAGACTCGGGATGTTTAGCCTTATATTCGGCGCTGGTACAGGGAGCTACGGTAGCGTCTACCTTGCCGCCGGCGATGATGGCTGCGGCGAAATCGTACCAGGAGCAGATGCCCTCACCGGTGCAGTGATAGATGCCATACTCCTGAGTGGCAGCCAGCTGCAGCAATACGTGAGCCAGATCTACGGCGTTGGTAGGATTGCCCAGCTGATCGTTAACTACCTCCAGCTTGCCAAACTTCTTGCCGGCATTGTAGATAGTCTTTACAAAATTCTTGCCATAGTAGCTGTACAGCCATGCAGTACGCACGATGAAGAAACGGCTGCAGAACTGCTGTACATATCTCTCACCCTGTACCTTGGTGGAGCCATAAGCGCTGATAGGATTGGGGGCATCGGCCTCATCCAGAGGGATGCCACCGTTGGCACGACCACTGAATACATAGTCGGTGGACACGTGTACCAGTTTGGCACCGATCTTCTCACAGGCCATAGCCAGGTTACGAGGGCCTACGGCGTTAGCCTGGAAAGCCACATCGTGCATGGTCTCGCAGCCGTCTACGTTGGTGAATGCTGCGCAGTTTACTACCACGTCAGGAGCTACCTCTGCGATGTATGCCAGAGTGGGCTCCAGCTTGGAAATATCCACCTCGGGTAGGTCTACAGCAACGATCTCAGCATTCTGCAGAGACTCCGGGATGGGGCCGATCTCGCTGTAACCCAGACGCAGCTGCTTCTGGATCTCGGTACCCAACTGACCTTTGCAACCGGTGATCAAAATTTTCATAATGATGTTCTCCTTTTCTTGTATTCAAAACTCTTGTTGTATTTTCTTCTATGATCAACTTTGCCACACACAGGCAAAGCTGTTTCCAAAACCGTGATCATGATCTGTGATGCATGATCCATGAGATGATCTTTTACAATTGGATCTGCATCCATTTCCCTGCCTTAAATCGGCCAAAATTCAGCACCAAACGCAGCGCCTGATCCACCAGCACTCCCAACCAGGCACCATACAGTCCCCAGCCTAATGGATAGCACAGGATCCAGGACAATGCCGGTCTGACAATGGCTGTGGTGACCAGGGATGCCATGGCCACATATTTGGTATCTCCTGCGCCACGCAACGCACCGGCAGCCACCACCGCAGACGTCTGAAAGAAAGTGATCACGGCGATCATCAGCATAATGTTGCCACCCATAGTGATGACCTCCGGACTGTCGGTATATAGATCTACCAGGAAATGTCGTCCGGCGAAGAATAGTACGCACAGCACACAGGATACCAAAAATACGATCCTCTGCCCCACACGGCCATACAAAATAGCTTTGTCCGGTCGTTTGGCACCCAGGTTCTGCCCTACCAGAGCGGAAGATGCCACGGCAAATCCGTCACCGAAGCAGAAAGAAATGGACAGGATGTTCATGCATATGATGTGGGTAGCATAAGGTGTCGTACCCAGATTGGCAACCGTCATGGCATAGAGCAAGAAACCTACACGCATACACAGCTGCTCCACCAGGGCACTGCTGGATACCTTAAAAATAGGGGACAGCACCTGCTTTGACAACTTCCACCCACCGGGCTGGTGAACGCTGAGGTAGGTCTTCTTCGGCAGCAATTTTAAGATACTGATAGTACAGGCCACCATACTTCCCAGGCAGGTGGCGATGGCCGCGCCCCGCACCTCCAATCTGGGAAAGATCCAAATACCGTTGATCAGCAGGTAGTTGAATACCACATTCACTCCGTTGCTGACCATATTGGTCTGCATGGAGATCCTGGTATTGCCACAACCCTTTTGTGCCGCGTTGATGGTGGTGTTTAATGCCTGAAAGAAAATGCTGACTACCAGGATCTGAAAATATGCCACGGCATCGGTGATATACTCATCGTTGGCACCGGCTAGCCTCATAAAAGGCTCCGCCAGAAAGTACCCCATCACTGCCATAAAAGCGGCGATCATCGTGCACAGGATGATACCATTGCGGGTCGCTTGTACTGCTCCCTCTTGGTCTCCCTGTCCCTTGCGTCGGGCCACCACTGCCGTCACACCGATGTTCAAAGCAAAAATCGTACACAGCAGAATGAATTTAGGCTGATTGGTAATACCTACGGCTGCAATAGCCGCATCGCCCAAACCACCTACCATCATGGTATCCACTGCGCCGACCAGACCGATCAGCACCGACTCTACGGCAGAAGGCCATGCCATAGCCATAAACTGGCGATACATGGTGCCGGATGTGGGCAATTCACCCTGCAACTGATCCGGACGGATCATATGCTTTACTGAAAAATAGTTACGAATTTTTTGTACTAACGCTCCCATGGATCCTTCCTCTGTACCTTAACGGTCTCTCCACTACGGTTCTGTGACAGGATCGAAATCCACTTACTTTAACGCAGACAGGCCCGGCAGGCTGCCGGGCCATTATTTATCGATTACAGATGGGCGTATCTCCAGTCCTCGCTGGACTTACCGGTGATGTGCAGCACATCAGAGTTTACCATCATCTTTACCAGACCTTCGAAATCGGTCTTGCGCTGCCAGCCCAGTTCGGTCTCTGCCTTGGTGCAGTCACCCCACAGGAATTCTACCTCAGCAGGACGGAAGAACTGAGGAGCCACATCTACCAGCAGTCTGCCGGTCTTGGCATCGTAGCCCTTCTCATCAATGCCCTTGCCTTCGAAACGAATGTCGATACCAACTTCCTTGAAGGCAGCGGTAACAAACTCACGAACGGTGTGGGTCTCATTGGTAGCCAGTACATAGTCGCCGGGCTGATCCTGCTGCAGCATTCTCCACATACCCTCTACATAGTCACCGGCAAAGCCCCAGTCACGCTTGGCATCCATGTTGCCCAGAGACAGCTTTTCCTGCTTGCCAGCCAGAATGTTAGCTACAGCCAGGGTGATCTTACGGGTAACAAAGTTATCGCCGCGACGAGGAGACTCGTGGTTGAACAGAATACCGTTGCAGGCAAACAGATCATAAGACTCTCTGTAGTTTACAGTGATCCAGTAGGAATACAGCTTAGCTACACCATAAGGGCTCTTAGGGTAGAAGGGAGTCTTTTCACTCTGAGGAGCAGTCTCAGGAATACCGCCGAACAGCTCGGAGGTAGAAGCCTGATAGAAACGGATAGGCAGGCCGCTCTCCTTGATGGCCTCTAACAGACGCAGGGTACCAACACCGGTAGCCTCTGCAGTATACTCAGGAACTTCGAAGGATACACCTACGTGAGACTGAGCAGCCAGGTTGTAAACCTCAGTAGGCTTTAACTGATTGATCAGACGAGCCAGGTTGCTGGAGTCAGTCAGATCACCATAGTGCAGATGCACACGAGGATTCTTCAGCAGGTGAGCGATACGCTCATCGTTGCCGGAGGTGCTGTGACGACGCACGATACCATGCACCTCATAGCCCTTGTCCAACAGCAGCTCAGTTAAGTAGGAACCGTCCTGACCGGTAATACCAGTGATCAACGCAATTTTTTCCATGTTTTGTTCTCTCTTTCCAATTATTCTTTGTAGTGGCGGGAAGCTGGTACCCTGTTGCAAGGGTCACTTCCCTACATATTGATACTTTTGTTTCAAAAAAGCAAATTTTTATCTTTCCTGAGCAAGTATAATGTAGTATAATCAATTTTGCAACAGGCAAACTTGCTGAAAAACAGTAAAATATTGCTTTAGCAAGATTTTACTGTTTTTATTTCAATACAATCCGACGACCGCATCATTTCGGGTCATTTCATCCCTTTCGGATCCCATCGATTTTCACCAGACAAGGAGGGCATTATGGCCGTTGAATTCCAATCCTTTTCCACCCAAGGCATCTGTGAGTCCCGCCGCCAACTGCATACTCCCTCCAGCTTCGCTCGAGCTTCTCTGTTATATGTCCAGGAGGTAGGCACCTTACGCAGCATCCGCAGTCATCTAAGCAAGCGTTCCCACCTGGATTCTTTTTTGTTTATTCTGGTATTGTCTGGCAGCGGTAAGGTTGCCTGTGGTGGCAGTACCTATCAATTGTCTGGCGGTGACTGTGCTCTCATCGACTGTCGCAGCCCTTACTCCCATCAAAGCAGCGAGCAAGACCCCTGGGAGTTGATGTGGATCCATTTCAACGGCTGTACCGCTCCCGCCTATTATTCCTATTTTACAAAAAACGTATCCTCTCCCGTCTTCCATGCCGACGATGTGACCGCCTTTTCCGGCCCTATCCTGCAGCTCTTGGAAGCCGCTGCCCGCAAAGATAAAACGGCAGAGCTTCTGTGTTCCAAGCTGATCACCGACATTCTGACCCTGTGCTTTACGGTGCCTTTAAAGCAAGAGTTGGCCAGCCAGACCGGAGCCGTAGGTAAACTGCAATCCGTCAAAGAATATATTGATGTCCACTTTGCCGAAAAACTGTCTCTGGATGAGCTCAGCGAACAATTTTTCCTCAGCAAATTCCATCTGTCCCGAGAGTTCAAACGCCTCTACGGAACCACCGTAGGCAACTACATCCTGGGGCAGCGTATCACCTACGCCAAAGAACTGCTGCGATTCAGTGACAAGAGTATCGAAGCCATCGCCGCTGCCTGCGGAGTGATGGATACCAGCTATTTTAATAAGGTATTTAAAAAATCCGAGGGCATCTCACCATCCCAGTATCGCAAGAGATGGGCCCATCGCCCATAAAATCTTTCAAAAGTCTTTCAGTTTTTATTCCAGATCTCCCTTGCGTTGCCTTTGTGATGCAATTATGCTACACTGAAATCCAAAGTTTTCGGAATGCAAGGAGGCTTTCATGACCCTTCCCTATCAAATTCTTGTGGTGGACGATGACTTTTCCATCGTAAACATTATCAAAACTGCCCTGCAGCAGGCAGGTTATCAGGTACTGACCGCTCACGACGGTGAGGCTGCCTGCCATATCGCAAATACCAAACATCCGCACTTGATCATCATGGATGTGATGATGCCCCAATGCAACGGTCTTGTGGCTACCATGCGGATCCGCCAGAATCACAATGTGCCGATTTTGATGCTGTCTGCCAAGGCCGAAGGATCCGACCGCGTGCTGGGTCTTGAAGCAGGTGCCGACGACTATCTGGTTAAACCCTTTTATCAACAGGAACTACTGGCACGAGTGAAAGCATTACTGCGTCGTTATGATACTCTGGGTTCCATTCGGGAGACCAAGTCCGACGAAGAGATCCAGGTGGGCAATATCACTCTTAACACTGCCACGAAGCAGCTGATCGTTCGAGGAGAACCGGTTCGCCTGACCGCCACCGAATTTAAGATCCTGCAGGTGATGATGACCACACCGGGGCGGGTATACTCCGCCGAGGAGATCTATGAGCGGGTCTGGGCCAGCGAAGCCTACTCTATCGAAAACACCGTCATGGTGCACATCAGCCGCATTCGTGAAAAACTGGAGCTAAATCCTAAGAAGCCTGAATATTTGAAAGTCGTTTGGGGGATTGGTTATGTCTTTGAAGCACCGTAATCTTGTGGCCTTTGTCTTGATCCTGCTGGCATCCTTTTGCTGGCCATGGGGGCAGGAGTTGATGTATGACGATCCCTCTGGTATGGTCACAGAAACCACACATCCCATAGTGAACAGCACTGTATTCTCCCCTCAGGAAAGTACGGCAGCATCGCTGGAATCTCTGCCAGGGGATGAATCTCATTCGACAGTATACCGCGAGTCGTCCTCCCAGCCTACCCATTCTCCCCAGGAGACACCGGATCTTACCGACAACACACAGTCCCTTGGCAGGACGCTTGGCTTTATTCTCTGCGTGACTGCCGCAGTGTTTGCTGTCGCTGCCGTCGTTCTGCTATGGCAGAAAGATCCTTTGATGGGTCCGGACGGTCTATGCATGTTGATCGGCATGGCAGGAACCATCTATCATATCCTGCAAAACATCCATGCAACTAACCTCTATTCCTCCCTCATTCTGTCCTTGCTGGAGTCCGATGTCACTGCCTCCATTCTCAGCGGCTGCATCATTCTGATCACCTTGC
>JAFYLG010000173.1 GCA_017537225.1 Lachnospiraceae bacterium | reverse complement strand
GGCGGTCGCCGCGGTCCCGGACACGGTATGCTGCAGACCGTAGAAAAGCCTAAGGATACCAAGGCCACCATGGCCAAGCTGCTAAAATATTTCTCCCACGAGAAACACATGGTACTGGGCCTGTTGGTCATCGTAGTTCTCATGGTTGCCTGCTCGGTCATGGCGCCTAAGCTGCAGAGTCAGGCCATCGACCAACTGACCTTTGGCACCTTCCATGCTCTGCCTGCCATTCTGATTCGCATGATCGCCGTCTACGCGGTACTGAGTACAGCTTCCCTGTTCCAGGGGTTGATCAGTGCCAAGCTGAGCCAGGGCGTTGCCCGCCGTATGCGTGGAGATCTGTTTGACAAGATCGTCAACCTGCCCATCCGTTACCTGGACACTCACAATCACGGCGACATCATGAGCCGCATGACCAACGACGTGGACAACGTGTCCAACACCATTTCCCAGTCCCTCAGCTCCCTGGTTCGCGGCAGTCTGACCATCGTCGCCACCCTTGGCATGATGATCTATCTGTGCTGGCAGCTGGCTTTGCTTTCCACCGTGTCCATCCTGCTGACTGTGGTGGTGACCAAGTTCCTGTCCGGTCATATGCGCCGTTTCTACCGTCGTCGTCAGGCCCTGCTAGGCACCGTCAACGGTATCTCTGAGGAAATGATCACCGGTTACAATACCATCGTAGCCTACAACCATCAGAATGAGGCCATCGAGGAATTCAACTCCACCTCCGACGAGCTGACCCGCGTAGGTATCGTGGCCGATACCCTGGCCGGTTCCATGGGCCCTGTGATGAACGTTATCAACAACATCGGTTTCGTGATCATCGCTGCCTTTGGTGGATACTTTGCTCTCAACGGCATGATCTCCGTTGGTGTCATCTCCGCCTTTATCGTGTATGCCAAACAGTTTGGCCGTCCCATCAACGAAATCGCCCAGCTGTACGGCCAGATCCAGACCGCCATCGCCGGCGCCGAGCGTATCTTCGCTATCATGGATGAACCTTCTGAGGACAAGAGCGGTACGCACGACATGGAGGAATCCCACGGCGGAATCTCTTTCCGCAACGTGAATTTTTCCTATATCCCTGGCAAACAGGTGCTCTACGATTTTGATCTGGAGGTAAAGAACGGCCAGAAGGTAGCCCTGGTAGGCGCCACCGGCAGCGGCAAGACTACCGTAGTCAATCTGCTGATGCGTTTCTACGATATCGACAGCGGTGAGATCCTCATCGACGGCGTCAACATCAAGGACATCAACTGTGATGACCTGCGCCGTAACACCGCCATCGTACTGCAGGACACCGTCCTGTTCTCCGACACCATCCGCAACAACTTAAAGTACTCCAACCCCGAGGCTTCCGACGAGGCCATGTACGAGGCAGCCCGCATGAGTAACTGCCACTCCATGATCCGTCGTCTAAAGGAAGGCTACGACACTCAGCTGACCGAGTCCGGCCAGAACTTAAGCCAGGGTCAGCGCCAGCTGCTGGCCATCGGCCGTGCCTTCCTGGCAGATCCCAAGATCCTGATCCTGGACGAAGCTACTTCTAACGTAGATACCCGTACCGAGCAGCGCATCCAGACCGCCATGATCAACCTGATGAAGAACCGCACCAGCCTGATCATCGCCCACCGCCTGTCCACCATCCAGGACGCTGATATCATCGTCGTTATGGACCAGGGACGCATCGTGGAGACTGGCAATCACGAGGAGCTGCTGCGCAAGAAAGGCAGATATTATGAGCTGTATATGACTCAGTTTAGTGGAAATGAGATTTGATGGAAATTCAAAAAAAAACCCCAGAGATACCATCTCTGGGGTTTTTGCAGACAAACAGACTTTTAAAAATTTATACCGTTTTCTTCACAATTTGCAGTTCATATCCCAATGCATTTAGGATATTGCTAAACTGTCTAACAGACGGAGTACATTCATGCTTTTCTATCCTGGAAATAATCTGCTGTTTTTTTCCAGCAAATTGGGCCAACTGCCTTTGCGTAAGATTGTGTTGTTTACGCAACCGAATCATTTCACCTACAAGACGGTACTCCTCTCTGCTTTCTTCCCACATTTTTTTAAATTCAGGACTCGCATCACATTCCTTTTGGATCTCAGCATCAATATCTAATTTCTTCCAAGGCATTACTTCTTCCCCCTAAATGAATTTTTTGCCCAGTAACTGGCCTAATTCTTTCGCTCGGGCTATCACTTTCTGTTTATCTTTTTTCTCAGTCTTGTTCTTTTGTTTTTTACAAGCATGAAGCAAATATAGATTATCCGCATCGGCAGTTACGTAAAAGACACGATTGTGCTGGTAAAAATAAGCCTCATATATCTTTCCTTGCCACCTTTTAAATTTAATACTGTCAAAATCTGCATTCTTCAGACATTGTATAACAGTTTCACCATCTATTCTTTCCTCTATTGGCAAACTGTATAAGTATTCCATAATTAAGTCTTTTCCCGCTTTCGAACTGTAACTATGTATTTCCATATTATTTTGTCCTTTTATATTTTACAACTTATGAGTTGTATTTGTCAACAACTAAGTTCTTCCAATTTGCAACGTACGAAGCCTGACCCCAGAGTTCTTTTCTCTGGGGCCTTCTTTGCCTCTACAGTAATTTACTTCAATCTAGACTGTTTTGCCCATCTTTTTGTCCAACCATTTACACACATAATGCGCTAACAGTGCTCCCAAGAACATTGCAATAAATGTGAGAAACCAATCCATCAAACTTCCTCCCTTCTACCTTAATATTTGTCAGCAACAATATCATATCATGTTTTGGACTTGTTTTCTATCATTTTTGGACTTTTTTTGTTTCTTTTGTGTTCTTATAGGTTCTTTCCTATACTCTTATCATTGCTCCACAATACAATTACAATGATCACAAGAATTACTTGACGTTTACTCTCCCTACTTTATAGCCAAAAACAAATATATTTGACATCTACCATATTTTCTCGTATTCTTAAACCATAACCATGGAGGACATATTTATGACTTTTGGCTCTTACTTCCCCATCTGGGACAAACTGACACCTTCCCAACAGGACCGCTTACTGGGCAGTGCCTATCAGCGCACCGTTCCTGCCGGTACCTTACTGCACAATGGCCAGGCGGACTGCACCGGCTTATTTTTGATCCGCTCTGGTCAGCTTAGGGCCTATATGACCTCCGACGAAGGACGGGAGATCAGTCTGTATCGTCTTTTTGACTACGACATCTCTCTGTTTTCTGCCCCCTGCATGATGCCATCCATCCAGTTTGACATCATTATCGAAGCAGAAAAGGACACTCAACTGTGGGTCATCCCCGTATGCACTTACCGCGATCTGATGGACGAATCCACCATCGTCTCTAACTTTACCAATGAGCTGATGGGATCTCGTTTCTCCGAAGTCATGTGGCTCATGGAGCAGATCCTGTGGAAAAGCTTCGACAAGCGACTGGCCTCCTTCCTTCTGGAAGAAGCCACCTTGGAGGGTACCGATGCTCTGAAGATCACCCACGAAACCATCGCTAACCACATGGGCACTGCCCGCGAGGTAGTCACCCGCATGCTGCGATATTTTCAGAGTGAAGGCATGGTCCAGCTGACCCGTGGCACTGTTGAACTGATCAACAAAGAGAAGCTGAACGTCCTGCAAAAAAAGTAAGCATTTTATAAAAAACAGGCACTGTCACAGTGCCTGTCACCTGCATATGGCCCTATATACAACAAAACTCCTTTCGCAGTCTCTTGTAAGACCGGAAAGGAGTTTTGTTATTAGAGGAAATCGAAATGTTTTGTATGTACTTCTATCAATGTTTTTTATTTCAGTGACCCGCGATACAGGGCGATGCCTCCGATATCGGTCACATTGTTATATCCCATTCTCCGCAGTGCTCCTGCTGCCTGACGGCTTCTGGCGCCGCTCTGGCAGTAGACAAAGATGGGAGTGTTTTCCTTATCTATGACTTTAGCCACCCGTTCTATGGCCTGCAGTGGGATATTGATACTTTCCGGGATATGCCCCTGACGATATTCCGGCGAAGTGCGCACATCCATCAAGACAGCCCCGGAAGTCTTTCTGTATTCAGCCACACCGCGGTTGATATCCGGTCCTTTCAAAAAATCCAAAAATCCCACGGTCCACCTCCTTACAGCATGTCCAAAATCTGAGCTTTACTCTTGGCTCCGGCACTCTGCTTTACCACCTGACCATCCTTGATCACCATCAGGGTAGGGATGGTCATGATGCCATACTGTCTGGCCAGCTCCGGCTCTTCGTCCACGTTGATCTTGGCTACTTTGATATCGTCTCTCTCGCCGGCGATCTGCTCGATGATGGGCAGTACCATGCGGCAGGGACCGCACCAGCTTGCCCAAAAGTCCAACAGGACGGGCTTATCGGAATTCAGGATCTCACTCTGGAAATTATCTTTGGTAATCTGTAATGCTGACATATTTTCATCCTCCTCATTTCTGGTAACAGGCCGGGTTTTTTCATCCCTTCCCTTTCATCTATCTTTTGCATCTTCTAATAATTTGCTTTTCTTTATGTCTTTAGTATAGACCAACTTGTCTATTCTGTCTGTGACTTTGTCACAAAAAAGGAAACATTCCTATTTTTGATAATATGTTCCCTTTTCTGATACGATTTCTCTATTTTTCTGTATTTTATTCTGCCTGCAACAGATTGTGATCCTGCAGATATTGATAGGAAGGCTGCAAATCCACCATGTGATCCGACATGCCATAAACAAAGCCATCGTCCTTCTTCATGACATAATAACTGCGCTGGCTGTCAATCCACGTTTGAAAAGACACCACAATATCTTCCAAAGATGTGACCTGATCCATATCTCCCTTATAATAGGCATAAGAATCTGCATAATAGCTGGCTCGCAAATAGATATCTTCTGCCTGATCCACAAAGGACGCTGTCATTTCGTGGCCATCCGGCCAATGAACACTATTTATGGTACTCAGATCTTCCACTCGTCTCAGGATTTCATCCACATCTTCCTGATCATATCGATAAGACTTGGCTTGATTTGTCAATTCATCTACGGCATGACAGTACCCTCGCCACCAATCCGGATTTCGCATGGTATACAGGTAAGGCTCCTCCGACACAAAGCCGGGGGTTAACAAATACTCCCCCTCCTGATTCAAACCGGCCGGTCCCATAGTCTTCTCCTGGATCTTCTGTTCCAAATGAGCACTCAGTTTGGTATCCAACCAGCGGGCACAATCCTCCGCAGGCAGTTTGCCATATCCACCATCCTGCGTCATCAGCCAAGTGGGATCTCGAAGGATCTCACAATACCAGTCTTCGGTCACACGAATCTGACCATCGTTTAAAATGTTTGGAAACAGACGCGCTACCGGCGCCAACTCCTTTTCTGTCAACACCAGACCAAACACCAGATGTTTGACCTCTTTTTCCAGATCCGCCATCAATCCATCATCCACATAGGATTGCTCATACACTTTATCTGTCACCAGGATCCATTCACAGCAATCTAGCCGAATCCTGCTGCCATCATAATGACGACGAATGCTGTCTGTGCGATACACATACATCCCCTCCGGAATGTCCAGTGTCACGTCCAGTTCTTCTACATAATAAGGATAGGTCGTGTCAGAATACGTAGGTACCGGCAGACGATCATATGTCAAAGGGCGGGATTCTATTTCGGTCTCTGTCTCAGTTTCTGCCGGCACAACGGTACTTTCCCCCACGGGATCCGTCACTTCATCCGTCATTTCTTCCGTTGTGCTTTTCCCGGAAGACACATTCTGCGGGTTCTCCACAGCCGGACTGCACCCAACTACCAGCCAGGCACAGACGATCAAAAACAATCCCATCCACAAGATATTATCATGCTGTTTTACCCAGTTCCAAAACACAGATTTTGTCTGATTTGTCGTTCCGTATTCCATAGATCCACCCCGCTTTCCTTTCTCTTAACTTCTTTTTACCATACTTTCCCATCTCATACAAGGCTTCTGCAAAAACGTCATAAAAGTGTTGATTTTTCGTAATATTTCGTCACATTCTTTTATATTTTTGTCATGATTTCAAAGTCCGATCGATATGCCTGCACCGAAAATTCTTTATCTGGATCTCTCCCTTGAACTCTATGACGTTTTTAGTATTACTAAATTTTTTGTTCGATTTTATCAAAATCCATTGACACTTCACCACAATGATGTATAATGAGAGCAGTTAAACTATTTGAAACTTTTTGTTTAGTATCACGCAACCAGGAGGTACCCCATGGATATCGGCAAAAAGATACGAGAACTGCGCATACAAAACGACCTGACCCTGGAGGCTTTGGCTTCCCGCAGCGAGCTGACCAAAGGCTTTCTGTCTCAGGTGGAGCGCAATCTGACCAGTCCCAGCATTTCTACCTTAAAGGATATCCTGGAGGCTCTGGGCACTAATCTGTCCGAGTTTTTCCATGAAGATAAGGAGGAGCAGATCGTCTTTTCCACCCAGGACTTTTTCGTGGACGAGCAGGAGGGTTACACCATCGAATGGATCGTGCCCAACGCTCAGAAAAATGAGATGGAGCCCATCCTGTTGACGCTCCATCCCCATCAGCAGAGCCACGAGCTGTCTTCCCACACCGGCCAGGAGTTCGGCTATGTACTAAAGGGCAGCGTCACTCTGGTGCGCGGCAACAAGAAATATAAATTAAAGGTCAAAGAGACCTTTTATATCAACGGAAACACGGAACACTATCTGTACAACCACGGCAATAGTGACGCCGTGATCCTGTGGATCACCACACCTCCCATGTTTTAAACATGACATTACGGACGGCGGCAACGCCTCACATTTCTAAAACACTCGAGAGGAGTAACCAAAGATGGAAAAGAAAAGCATCATCGAATTTCGCAATATCGTCAAAAGCTTTGACGGTCAGGTGGTTTTAAAGGGTATCAACCTGAATATTTATGAAAATGAATTTGTGACTCTGCTGGGTCCTTCCGGCTGCGGCAAGACGACTCTGCTGCGTATTCTGGGTGGTTTCCTGGATGCCGACGAAGGCAGCGTGATGATTGACGGCGAGGAAATCAGCCACACTCCCGCTTATAAGAGAGAGTTAAACACCGTATTCCAAAAGTACGCTCTGTTCCCTCACCTGAATGTGTACGACAATATCGCCTTTGGCTTAAAGATCAAGAAGATGAGTAAGGACATCATCGACCAGAAGGTCATGAAGATGTTAAAGCTGATCGGCCTGGAGGGTTACGAGAAAAAGAACGTTACCCTGCTGTCCGGTGGTCAGCAGCAGCGTGTAGCCATCGCCCGCGCTCTGGTCAATGAGCCTAAGGTACTGCTGCTGGACGAGCCGCTGGCCGCTCTGGACTTAAAGCTGCGTAAAGAGATGCAGTACGAGTTGAAGCGTATTCAGCAGGAGGTAGGCATCACCTTCATCTTTGTTACCCATGACCAGGAAGAAGCCCTGACCATGTCTGACAAGATCGTAGTTATGCGCGGCGGTGAGATCCTGCAGGTAGGTTCTCCCGAGGATATCTACAACGAGCCTGCCAACCGCTATGTAGCCAACTTCATCGGTGAGAGCAATATCCTGCCCGGCACCATGCTGGAGGACTACAAGGTTCGCTTTGATGATATTGACTTTGACTGTGTAGACTTTGGTTATCGCCCTAACGAGCCGGTAGATGTGGTGATCCGCCCCGAGGATATCGATATCGTAGAAGTAGAAAAAGGCAAGATGACCGGCGAGGTACTGAGCGTTCTGTTTAAGGGCGTTCACTATGAGATCATGGTAGAGACCGTACCCGGCACCAGCGTTACCGTTAACATGCGAGTACATCGTAACCAGGATGTGACCAGCGAAAACGGCAAGGAAAAGATGAGTGCTTCCAACTTCTTCGTGGACATTGAGGATGTGAAGAACCTGGATGACAAGGAGATCATCGCTCTGTCCAACGCCCAGGCATGGAATCCTGAGACCGATGAGTACATCTCTATCTCCAAGGTAGAATACGACGTACAGGAAGAGCCCGGTCAGTATCCCGTTACCTTCTATACCCCCAGCGGTACCAGCATCCAGCGTACCATCATCGTGGTAAACCAGGCTTTCGTTAAGAATGAAAAGGCCAACGAAGCCATCATGGCATTTAACTTCTTTAAGACCGTAGATGAGCTGAAGGAATCTCAGGCTCTGGATACCGATATCAAGACCTGGGCCAATGCACAGGGCTGGAAGTTAAGCGACGAGAATCAGAGTATCGATATCAGCGTTGACTATGATTTCGATCCCGAGGACATCAAGGAGGGTATCTACAAGGTAACCTTCTCCACCACCGGTCGTGAGTTTAAGATCCACACCACCGATTATGCGGAAGTAGGTCAGAAGGTCGGTCTGACATTCTTCCCCGAAGACATCCATGTCATGAGCAAGGTGGTATTCTAAATGAAGAAATTTTCTCAGCTGGCTATCCCCTATATCGCGTGGGCGGCCATGATGCTGTTGTTCCCCATGCTGTTGATCGCCATGTACTCTGTCACCGATCACGGCAACAGCATCATCTCCTTCTCCGTTACTCTGGAGCACTATGCCAAGTTTTTTACCGACCCTGATTTCCTCTTGGTACTGTGGCGCTCCTTTGTGATCGCGATCAAAACCACTATCATCTGTCTGCTGCTTGGCTACCCTGTGGCCTTCTTCATCTCCCGCAGCGACGAGCGTCTCCAGAACCTCCTGGTGCTGGCCATCACTCTGCCCACCTGGATCAATGCTCTGGTTCGTACTTACGCCTGGATCGGCCTCCTCAGCGAGGGCGGCCTGTTCCAGCAGCTGTTAGGCTTGATCGGCCTGGGCGACGTGGAACTGTTGTATACCGAGGGCGCCGTGCTCTTAGGTACCGTTTACAACTTCCTGCCCTTTATGATCCTTCAGATCAACACTTCCCTGTGTAAGATGGACCAGTCCCTCTTACAGGCGGCCGCCGACCTGGGAGCCGACAAGAGACTGACCTTTACCAAGGTCATTCTGCCTCTGTCCTTACCCGGTGTCATCAACGGCATCACCCTGGTATTCCTGCCAGCCATCAGCTCCTTCTTCATTCCTAAGCTGTTGGGCGGTGGACAGTACTTCCTCATCGGTAACCTGATCGAGAATCAGTTTATCACCGCCGGTGAGTGGAACTTCGGCAGTGCCATCTCCATGATCATGGCTGCTATCATGATGCTGCTCATGATGGCTGTCCGTCAGGTAGAGCGTCACAACAACGGCGGAAAGGAGGATTGATCGTCATGAAAAAAGACAAGCGCCTCTTTGGCAAAGCCCTTATGATCCTGATGATCGTGTTCTTCTACCTGCCGATCCTCTACATGATCGTCTTCTCCTTTAACGAAAGTAAGTCCCTGACTGCTTTCACCGGCTTCTCTCTGCGCTGGTACAAGCATATGTTAGAGTCCCACGACATGATGGAAGCCCTCTATACCACCTTCAGTGTGGCCATCATCGCCACCCTGATCTCCACCGTGGTAGGAACCATCTCTGCCATCGGTCTCAGCAAGTCCAAAAAGGCCATCCGCAATATCATGGATCAGGTCAACAACTTCCCGCTGATGAACCCGGAGATCGTAACCGCCATCGGCTTCATGCTGTTATTTATCACCTTCAAGATCGAGAAGGGTTATATGACCATGCTGCTGGCCCACATTGCCTTCTGCATCCCTTACGTAATGCTGTCCGTCATGCCCAAGATCCGCTCCCTGGATCCCAACCTGGCTGACGCGGCCATGGATTTGGGCTGCACTCCCTGGCAGGCTCTGACCAAGGTCATCGTACCTCAGATCATGCCCGGCATCTTCTCCGGTGCTCTGATCGCTTTCACCATGTCCATCGACGATTTCATCATTTCCTATTTCGTCACCGGACGCGGTGTCAAGAACTTAAGTATCATGGTCTATACCATGAGTAAACGTGTGAACCCCAGCATCAACGCCATCTCCACCCTGGTAGTACTGATCATCACCCTGCTGCTGATCATCATCAACGTGATCCCTGTGGTAGCTGCCAAGCAGGCAGAAAAAGCCGAGACTTCCACCCATAAGTGGCTGGTGCCCGGCGTGGCTGTAGCAGCGGTGGCCGTAGC
This sequence comes from Lachnospiraceae bacterium, assembly GCA_017537225.1. Lineage (GTDB taxonomy): Bacteria > Bacillota > Clostridia > Lachnospirales > Lachnospiraceae > RGIG7193. The sequence continues at coordinate 94 of JAFYLG010000173.1, read as the reverse complement.
CGGCATCGCTATCTCCTCTCTGGGCGGCGGCGGTGGAAACCTGCCCTATGCAGGCCAGACTCTCCACGTTTACATGCCTGGTGAGTACACCGGT
>JAFYLG010000172.1 GCA_017537225.1 Lachnospiraceae bacterium | reverse complement strand
TACATGATGCGGCCGGTAAATTCGTCAACGATCAGGATGCCGCCATCCTTTACTACATAATCTACGTCCAACTGCATCACGCCGTGAGCTTTCAGGGCCTGATTGATATGATGGGATAGCTGGGCATGCTTTGGATCCGCCAGGTTTTGGATGCAGAAATAGCGCTCCGCCTTGCGGATGCCGGCGGAGGTAAGCATGGCAGTTTTTGCTTTTTCGTCTACCACATAGTCGGCATTGGGCTCACTATCATCCTCCATGTCCATCTCTTTCACCCGGAAGGGCTTGAGATAACGGACCAGATGGTTTGCCTTGATGTAGATCTCGTCAGACTCAGTTCCCTGACCGGAGATGATCAGAGGAGTACGGGCCTCGTCGATCAAGATACTGTCGATCTCGTCCACGATGGCAAAGACATGGCCTCGCTGTACCACCTGCTTTTTATCCGTGACCATGTTGTCGCGCAGATAGTCAAAGCCAAACTCGGAGTTAGTACCGTAGGTGATGTCGGCCTGATAGGCGGCTTTGCGGTCTGCAGGGTCCATATCCGGGTAGATCAGACCAGTAGTCAATCCCAGAAAATCATAGACTTGCCCCATCCACTGGCAGTCGCGACTGGCCAGATAGTCATTGACGGTGATGATATGAACGCCCTTGCCGGTCAGAGCATTTAAGTAAGCCGGTAGGATCTCTGTCAAAGTCTTACCTTCACCGGTACGCATCTCAGCGATGCGGCCCTGATGGAGGACAATGCCACCGATGAGCTGTACATAGAAAGGCTTCATGTGAAGCACGCGCCAGGCTGCTTCACGGGCCGTGGCAAAAGCCTCTGGCAAGAGATCATCCAGGGGCTCTCCCTGAGCTAAACGGGCTTTCAGGACGGCAGTCTGAGCCTGCAGTTCTTCGTCTGTCATGGCACTATATTGGGAGTCCAGGGCCTCGATGCGGTCGGCGATGCGACGCAAAGATCGTAGCTGGGCTTCGTTGCTGTTAAAGATATTTTGGATCCATCCCATGGGGGCTTCCTCCTAAAGTGATACTGTAGGTTATTGTATCACAGATGAAGTGGGAGCGCCAGTGGTTTGGGAAAGATGTTGTTTCCGATATTCAGTAGGGGTCATGCCAGCCTGTTTTTTGAACACTCGAATACAATGAAAAAATATGCCGTGAAAAAGGGCTATTTTTAGGGTGACTTTTAAAACGGACGAAACGTTCTGAAAAGAGTTCAAAAATCTCTTACGTGTGGATTGGTTTTGTTCTATGTTTATCACATGAAGAGAACTTGTATTGGCACTAATTGCGTAAGTGTATTGGTGTTCGCAGTATTTGTATTTTGGATCCTGTATTTACTTGGTGCGATAATCTAGGTTCATGATGGTGATACAGGAGGAAAGACGTTGGGGCAGAAGGACATCCTATTAAAACGATACTTCAGTGACGAGGCTCGTTTTGCAGATTTGCTTAATGGTGTGATCGGTGCGGAAAATAGTATTGGGGATGAATTATATCGTGGTCGGTATCGAGGAACAGGAGTATACACATTATTTGATGCCGGTGCGCTGTATGGAATACGATCTGAGAGAGTATGAGAGACAAGTGGATAAGGGCAGTGCTCAGACCATGAAAGCGTATGAAGAAAAATTGCTCCATCTATCTAGAGAAGAGTATCTGTCACGATTTCAAAAAAATGGTAAACTGCGTCCATGCGTTACGCTGGTGCTCTATTTTGGAGATCATTGGGATGGAGCTGTCAGCCTGAATCAGTTGCTGGATTATGAAGGGATCCCGGATGAGTTTCGCCCATTTATCAATGACTATCATGTCCATATTTTACATATAAAGAAATTGGAAAATACGGATATGTTCCAGATGGATATTAAATTGGTGTTTGACAGTGTACGATATGCTGGAGACAAAGAAGCTTTCCGCAAGAAGGTTTTGGAGAATGAGGCATGTGGCAGAATACAGAAGGATACCAAAGTGCATAGAAGTGCGAAACAAGCCTCTGAAGGACCGTAAGATCCTAAGAGGCTTGTTTTCGTTAAAAGAGATCGGTGCTGTCGATTACGATTTGACTGGAAGTATCGATTCGGTATGCATGAATATAGTTTTCCTCCATGGGGATCCACCGCTCCTTAAACATCCTGGCCATCTGAGGGCCATTGCGGTGGAGGATCCGATCCAGTTGTTTGTCTGCAGTTACATGAGAGAATACTTTGATATTGGCGTAATCTCCCAAAGCGGGATGATGGCTGTAGCTGCCTTCTACGATACGGATCGGGCAGGCACTGATTTGACGCTGTCCATTGAAGTCCATGATATGACAGTCAAATCTACGATAGGAAAATGCTTTTGGTGCGTGAAGATGAGGAAGAACTTCTTCTGAAAATCGCTCATAGTGGACATTGCCACCAGGAGTCTGTAGGCGTTCCTGGGTACGCAGATCCAGTGGCAGGAAAAAATCATCCATACGGATCACATCACCGCCAAGGATCTGGGCTAACTGGTCGGCCATGGTGGTCTTGCCAGAGGCGGCTCGGCCATCGATGGCGATGATGCAGGGACTAGGAAGCTGGCTGCTCATAGTCGGATCGGTGGATCGGCGCGCTTTTTTTGTGTGATCTGCTACGGCCTCCAATATGGGCAGCAATCGTACAAAGTCCTGATGCAGGATGCGATAGGCGGGATGTTCTGCCTGCCGATAGGCATCGCTGTGATGGACGGCTGTCATTTCCGATTGCTTGTAGGTGGAAAGAGTCTCAGTCCATTGAGTTGAAGAAAAGGCGATCGGCAATTGGGATGACTGGATCAGAGAGTCTGCGGTGTCCAGATAGGAAAGGAACCGGTGGGTGGCTTGTTGGCGATCCGTCGAGAGGCTGGCGGTGTCGGCAAACATACGAAACAACCACTCCAAAGGCCAGTTTCTCTGTTTCCAGGCCGCCAGGTTGATACGGCAGACCTGAGGGGAGATGGCTTCGTACAGAGGGATATTTGCGTTTGGCGCTACGGAAGCATATTCGCGCTCAATGTAGTTGCGGGCACGATCCATATCAGCTAACAGATGCTCGGCGCCGTAGGCAGCCTGATAACACTGCTTGATGATATCCAGAGGCTGGGTGGCTGGATGGGCCAGGGCCTGGTCGATCAGGTATCGTTCAAAGTTCATAGTGCATTCCTCGCAATGTAGCAAATGGTGAGATCGTCCGTGGAGAAGATCGGATATGGATTATTTGACTCCCGCATATCCGGTGCGTTCAATGATCTCCTGGCCTTCCTCGGACAGGACCCATTCTAAGAGGACGGAGACATTTTCGTTGGTGTTACCGGCATAGGTGACCGCATACAGAGGAGTGGTGATGGGATAGGAGCCATTTTTAATGCTCTCTACTGTAGGAGCCACGCCGTCCACGCTGAGGATCTTGATATCAGGATTCTGAATAATGCCTTCCACATAGTAACGGAAGGAAAAACCAATGGAGCCGGTGCTGCTTCGATAGTCGGAGACCTTCTCGATGATGCCGCTCATCAGGTCGTTGACCATCTCACTGGGCGGATCCATGAGAGGAGTATCGCCCATAAAACGGACCAGCATGCTTTGGCTGCCGCTGCCCTGGTTGCGCTGGTAAGCATCGATTTTTTTATTGGCACCGCCCACCTGGTTCCAGTTAGTGATCTGGCCGGAATAGATGGATCGGATCTGTTCGCTGGTCAGGTTGTCGATAGGATTGTCCTTGTGGACAAAGAAGACAAAGGCCTCGGAGCCGATCTGAGTGTATTCAAACTCAGTGCCCTGCTCGGCGGCAAATTGGATCTGATCTTTGGAAGGATAGGCGCCAAAGAAGATATCGATCTCCTTCTGGGCCAATGAATAGTAACCGTTGACGGTATTGGTATAGCGGAACGGACCTGCCTGGTCTGTCAGGTCGTATTGCTGCAGTTTGACATGGCTTGGATAGGTAGCATTGACAAAGGCAGAGTATACAGGGAATACGGCGGCGGCGCCATCCAGGATGGGAAGATCTTCGGCCAGCTGCAGGTTGGCCGGATGATCCAGCGTGACAATCTTGCTGTCCTCCTCAAAGGGAAGATACTCCTGGACATTGATATTAGGAGTGGTATTGATGATTTTAGAGTCATTGTAGGCATTGATCACTAGATTGACTAAAATCATAGCGGTCAAAATGCCAGTGGCGATGCCCCAGTATTTTAATACTTTGCGACGCTGTTTGAAAAAGATCAACGGCAGTAAGAGAGCAGCCGGCAAAAAGGCAGCGGCACCACTTAGATAGGCGTTGGCACCTTCCATGCTTACAAAGATCAAAACAAGAAAACCTGCATAAAAGCTGACGAAAACAGCACAGGCAGCCAGGATCAGTTTGCAGATCATACGAACCCATTTGTTTTGATAGAAAGGTATGTTGGATGTAGGAGCAGTATCGTGATTCATAGGCACCTCCGCTTGTGTTTGTTGTAAAAAGCTTATGGATGAGGTTGATCCATGCGGATCAATTAGTTTCATTATACATAGAAATGGATGGGAAGTCATTTCTTTTTTTCTAACAAATTTGTTTCAAAAAAGTGACAGATTTATTGAAAAGGGTATTGACTTTATGACTTTAAAGTGTTATGCTGTTTAAAGTCAAAAAGCCTTCTCCGACAGACAGCCGGGAAGACATAAAAAAGGAGAATGAACTTATGAAGAAGAGAGTATTAGCTATCGTATGTATGTTGGCAATGGTTCTGTCCTTAGCCGCCTGTGGTGCTCCCGCTGCGGATGCTGGTAAGTTTACTGTAGGTATTTGCCAGCTGGTTACCCATGATGCACTGGATGCTGCTACTCAGGGCTTTAAAGACGCACTGATCGCCGAACTGGGTGAGGATAAGGTGGTATTCCTGGAAGAGAACGCCGCCGGTGATTCCGCTCTGTGCGGTACCATCTGTACTGATTTTGTAAGTAAGAATGTTGACTTGATCATGGCCAATGCTACTCCTGCTCTGCAGGCAGCAGCTGCTGCCACCGAGGATATCCCGATCCTGGGCACTTCCGTTACTGAGTATGGTGTAGCTCTGGAGATCAAGGATTTTAACGGCACCGTAGGTGGTAACGTTTCCGGTACCTCCGACCTGGCTCCTCTGGATAAGCAGGCCGACATGATCGTTGAGTGGTTCCCCGAGGCTAAGACCGTAGGTCTGCTGTACTGTTCCGCTGAGGCTAACTCCCTGTACCAGGTGAACACCGTTCAGGCATTCCTGGAACAGAAGGGTCTGACCTGCACTTTGTATCCCTTTGCCGATACCAACGACGTAGCTGCTGTGACTCAGACCGCTGCTGATGCCAGTGATGTGATCTATGTTCCTACCGATAATACCGCTGCTTCCAACAGCGAGCTGATCGACAATATCTGCCGTCCTGCTGGCGTACCCATCGTGGCTGGCGAAGAAGGCATCTGCAAGGGCTGTGGCGTTGCTACCCTGTCCATCAACTACTATGACCTGGGCGTTGCCACCGGTAAGATGGCTGCCAAGATCCTGACTGGCGCTGCTAACATTTCTGAGATGCCTGTAGCATATGCCGAGATCCAGACTCCTAAGTTCAATGCCGAGATCTGCACCGAGCTGGGCCTGACTGCACCTGCCGGTTATGTAGAGATCCAGTAAGGATTCTAAAGTGATCCTGTGAGAGACAGGATAAAAATCAGTGGTCAGGATCCACCAAAAACGATCCGGCCAACGAACAACGATCCTGGACGGTGGAGGGAAATGGCTCCCATCAAAGCGTATGCTGACTGCCGGATGAGATATTTTTAGTAACAACGATAGGAGCGGGAAATCTGGTTTTCCCGCTTTTTTCGGCAAAAGAAAGGAAATGTAACTATGTCACGCTTTGTTAGCTTTGTCAACGCGTTGCCCGGTGCTGCTTCCCAGGGTTTAATCTGGGGCATTATGGCCATCGGTGTTTTTATTACATACAAACTGCTGGATATCGCCGATCTGACGGTAGACGGATCCTTCTGTACCGGCGGTGCTACCTGTGCCGTATTGATGGCAGCAGGATTTGATATCGGTACCGCCATGGCCATCGCCTTTATGGTAGGCGCTGCCACCGGTTTGGTTACTGGTTTCTTCCACACCTTCTGTGGTATCCCTGCCATCCTGTCCGGTATTTTGACCCAGCTGGGCCTGTGGTCCATCAACCTGGCCATCATGGGCATGAAGGCCAACACTCCCCTGAGTGTAAAGAATTATGACCTGCTGGTGTCCCTGCGCTATCTGCAGGATGTACAGAAGGGCACTCGTCCTTTCTATCAGCATCCTATCTTCGTGGTAGCGGTGGTGACCATCGTGGTCATCGCCATCCTGTACTGGTTCTTTGGTACAGAGCTGGGCGCTTCTATCCGCGCTACCGGTGCCAACGGCAACATGGCCCGTGCCCAGGGTATCAACACTGACCGTAACAAGGTTATCGGCCTGATGATCTCCAATGGTCTGGTAGCTTTCTCTGGTGCTCTGCTGGCTCAGTACAACAGCTTTGCCGATATCAACATGGGCCGTGGTGCCATCGTTATCGGTCTGGCGGCCATTATCATCGGCGATGTACTGTTTAGCAAGATCTTCCGCAACTTTGCTCTGAAGCTGCTGGCCGTATCCATCGGTGCCATTATCTACTATGTAGTGATCCAGGCAGTAGTCAGTCTCAGCGATATGGACTCCAACTATCTGAAGCTGATTTCTGCCCTGATCGTAGCCCTGTTCCTGTCCGTGCCTTACTGGAAGGGTAAATACATCCATGGCACCAAGGGCTTTGGCAAGACCAAGGCTGGAAAGTGAGGTGACGGCAATGCTGGAAATTCGTAGTATCAATAAGACATTTAACGCAGGGACCGTCAATGCCAAGCACGCCCTGAAAGATTTATCTCTGACTTTGAACGATGGCGATTTTGTTACCGTCATCGGCGGCAACGGCGCCGGCAAGAGTACCATGCTTAATGCCATCGCCGGTGTGTTTCCCGTAGACAGCGGTGAGATCCTCATCGATGGAATGGATGTGACTCATCTGCCCGAGTACAAGCGTGCCCAGTATATCGGCCGTGTATTCCAGGATCCCATGATGGGTACGGCTGCTACTATGCAGATCGAAGAAAATATGGCCCTGGCTGCTCGTCGTGGCAAGCCTCGTACCTTACGCGCAGGTATCACCAAGGGTGAGCGCGCTGGTTATAAAGAAGCCCTGGCTGAGCTGGGCTTAGGACTGGAAGATCGTATGACCTCCAAGGTAGGCCTGCTGTCCGGTGGACAGCGTCAGGCCCTGACTCTGCTGATGGCCACCCTGCAACGTCCCAAGCTGTTGCTTCTGGATGAGCATACCGCAGCCCTGGATCCTAAGACTGCCCAGAAGGTTCTGGAAGCCACCGACCGCATCGTCTCCCAGAACAAGCTGACCACCGTTATGATCACCCACAATATGCGTGACGCCATCGCCCATGGTAACCGCCTGATCATGATGTACGACGGTCACGTGGTAGTCGATGTCTCCGGCGAGGAGAAGAAGAACCTGACCGTAGAACAGCTACTGAATCTGTTCTCCAAGGCCAGCGGTTCCGATGAAGTCAGCGATAAGCTGGTGCTGTCATAAGCTTGCTTTTTGCGATCTGATTTATTGTCTGCTTGCCGCCTTTCGTCTGGTGCGAAAGGCGGTTTTTTGTTGCGCCTGTGTTGTATCTGCGGGTCGCGTCTCGCTATACAGAAAAAAGTTGTATTTAGTGCAAGAAAAGTACACGAAAGTTTGGAAAATTCATTGAAAATCAACTGGAAATTCGCTATACAAAAAAACTTACAATTTGGTACAAGTCAAAATCGATTTTGGCTTGTACCAAATCTTCTTTTTTTCTGTATAGCGAAACGAGAGGGTGAAAGGGAAGGGAAGCGAGGCAAACAGAAAAGAGTTTCTTGTACTAAAAGCCCAAAAAATCTGTATAGCGAGGTGAGAGGATAAAAGATTTACATTTTTATTACAAAGCAGCCAGATATATTGACATACCTAGAAATTCTAAGTATACTAAAAGCATAGAAATTCTAGGCATATTGTCACAAGATATGAGACGATGGCAGCAAACAGTGGATATGGTAGGATCGACGTATAAGATGCGGCAATACGAAGGGTGGTGAGTAGCCATGAAAGAGAACATATATGAAGAATATTGTAAGCAGGTTCGCCAGTCATTAAAAAAGGCGACCAGGAAGGAAAGAGACTCTCTTACGGAAGAATTGTTGGATCACATGGAATCTCACGCAGAGGCTCTGGTAGAGTTGGGCTGGGAGCTGGAAGAAGCCAGAGATTATGCAGTGCGGGCTATGGGCGACCCGGAGACGGTGGGGCGTCAGTACGATGAGAAGTTGTCCTCCTTCTGGTTGATTTGTTGGTATGCATTGCGCGTGGTCTTGGTGGTACTGGCAGTTTGGATCCCATTTATCTTTGTGATAGATCAGGGGTCAGCAGTGTGTTACAATCTACAGACGCGGTGGAGCAAAGACCCGGTATGGATCGATTTTTCTGGGGGTGCGGATGTGCTCAATAGGAAGACGTTGGAGATGGAGATTCCGCTGGATCGTCATACGGTGCGTATCTTTCGAACAGAGATCTATTATGAGGAAGTACGGGAACGCTACATGGCTCGCATCTACACAGCATATTATTCTAACAATCCATTTCATCCGGGAAGTCGTTTGATAACCAGTTGGGCTGGTGTAGAGGGATTGGATGGAGGTGGAGGCCATCTGTATATAAACTCGGGATATCAGACTTATTATGGTGAGGTGGAAAAGGGGCAAGAGCATGTGGTGTTTTACATTGAAAATGATGCGACTGATACCCATGTCCAGGTACAGGTACCGTTAGATTGGGAGGAGATCCGGTGAGAGAGAAAACGGTGAAAAAAAGAGGAAGAAAACAGAAGGCACTGCGATGTCTGCTGTGGATGGGGATTCTCTTATTATTCAATACAGTGTTTCATGGCCTTCCTTTATTTCGATTCCAGGCTAGAAACACAATGGAGATAGAATTTGAGTTGGAAAAATCTCACGTGATCTGGGAAGAGACTGCCAATCAAGGATGGTGGAATGGGAAAACCCATTGCCTATCGGCAGATAGCGATACAGCCATATTTTATAATATGCACCTAGTTCCCTTTTATGGATGGGAGAACGGTGTCCTTGGATTGTTAAATAAAAACACTTCGGAAGTAATAGATGCCTTATGGGATTCTCATTACGATGCGGACAATCATAGAACTATGTGGATCGCAGGCTATGTGGCATCTGACCAGGTAGCATATGTGGAATACACGTTCATCTGGGAACATGAAATCGTAGAAACCTATCTGGTACCACAGGAAGCATATGTATGGGATGGCAATGATCGATATTATATATATGACACAGGGACCAGTTTGTACTCGGAAGATGGCTTATATGGAAATGAGTATGGTCGTCTCAGCAATGTGATTGTTATTGTAAGAGATGAAAAGGAACGGATTATTTATCAAAAGAGTTTATACCCTAAATGGTAATGTTTGAAAAATAGGAGGTAACCATGGCAAAGAAACAAAGTATCGAGCACACCAGCCTGCTGGTTTTGTCCTTACTGTCCACTGAGGATATGTATGGATATCAGATGATTGCAGAGCTGACCAAGAAATTTGATAACACCTTTTCTATGAAGGAAGGCACTCTGTACCCGGTCTTGAAGGGACTGGAGAACGACGGATTTGTGGAGGTCTATGAAGAAAAGACCGAGTCCGGCCGCACCCGCAAATATTATCACCTGACCAACAAGGGGAGACGTCAGTTAAAGACCGAGACCGAAACCTGGCGTGCCTATGAGAGAGCCATCAATTCTGTGGTGGAGAGGGCAGTCTATGGAGCAGGTGTCTAGAGAGATCACGTATGATGCCTACTGTAAGCAGGTGTGCTCTGTCTTAAAGAAAGCCACGCAAAAAGAAAAAATCGCCTTGTCAGAAGAATTGCTCGACCACATGGAATCTCATGCAGAAGCTCTGATCGAGCTGGGCTGGGACCCTGAGGAGGCCCGTACTTATGCCATACAGGCCATGGGTGATGCGGAGACTGTGGGGCGGCAGTACGATGAGAAGCTGTCTTCCTTCTGGTTATGGTGTGGACGTCTGCTATGCGTGGCGTTGTTTTGCTATGTGGCCTACCTGTTGTCAGGCCCTGTACAGAAAAAGTATCAGGCTGTCCAGGATAATTATCAGGCCAGAACCGATCCCCAGTGGGGAATTAATGGGATGGTTTTTCCGGATAGAGATCCATGGATCAGTGAGCCTGTCGACATCGCCATACCTCTGGGAGAACAGTGGCTACGGATCTATCGCGTGGAAATTTATGAGCTTCCAGAGAGAGAGGATTACAACATTGCAGTATTTACAGTGACTTATGCAGACGATCCGTTACAGAACACTTCCGTGATACAGCCTAGATTGGAAAGAGAGGGATCATTTGCTTATAATGGTTCGAAAGGGGCCATATATCAAGCATTGATTGGTATCGTGGAAGAAGGTCAATCTTTCATCGGTTTGAGGATCCCTCAGATCGGAGAAGACACTCTAATCCAGATCCCCATCCCCTGGGAGGTGACACCATGAAAAAATGGATGAGATGGATGGGAGGAGCGCGAAAGAAACCGACCCGCAAACGAAAGGCTCTCCGCTTGATGGGAGGTCTTGTGATTTTGCTGTTTCTTTGCTCTGAATTGAATCTGAGAAATCTGACGGAAGACCAGGCCAAAAAAGATGTGGAAGCGCAAAGAGGGTGGGGAACCTTGCGCCTGATTTCTGAGAAGGAGTGCGAAGACACGCTGTGGTTCCGACGAAAGGTACAGCTGTACACCATTGATGAGTCCTGCGTTTATGTAGATATGCGATGGACTCTGTGGGATGGTTGGATCGGTTATCCGATGACGCTGATCGAGCCAGAGGTAGATCGCCCGGTGCAGACGGGAATCAATAATTTGACGGGAAGCGACATGCTATATGTGGTTGGATTCATTACAGATGATTCAGTGGGGATCGAGGATATCACGTATCGCCTTATTCGCAGCGAGTACGAAGAGCAGGAAGTTTTTATGATTCGCCCGGAGGATTGTATCGTGGATGGCGGTAGAACATATTTCCTTCACCAATATAAAATGAAGGAGCCGACCAGCTCTGATACCTGGGGATTTAGCAATGTGTATATTCAGGTGCTGGATGACAATGGCAATCCTATTCGCTGGGACGACGGACCGATATATGAGGAAAAGGATTGGGTACGAGTGGAACCTATATATATCCTAAAAACGAAGTTGGGAAAATAAACCAGAAAGGCATTATTTAGAAGGGAGGCGTAATATATGGAACAGCAATATAGTGAATATTGTAATCAGGTATGCTCTGTTTTAAAGAAGGCTACCAAAAAGGAAAAAGCCTCCCTAGTCGACGAACTCATGGACCACATGGAATCCCACACAGAAGCCCTGATCGAGCTGGGCTGGGATCTGGAAGAGGCTCGTACATATGTGATCCAGGCCATGGGGGATGCGGAGACGGTGGGGCGGCAGTACGATGAGAAATTGTCTTCTTTTTGGTTGTGGTGTGGGCGTCTGTTGCGGGTGGCGTGTATTCTATTTGCGGCACTGATGCTGGATCCGGTCATTGGAAACTGGGGGATGATGAATTCTCATCTGAATGCCCGTTGGAATCCGTATGATCATGAGCCGAAATACAGTCAGAATGGGAATGTATTATGGAGTGAAAAAGTGGATATCTCTGTTCCCACACCGTCCGAAAAGCATGTGATTCGTGTATATAAGGTACAGCTGATCGGTGATTGTGATTGGTCGGGAGAGTGGTATCAGGCCATTGTCTCAGTGGTCGGCTATCCGAAAAATCCCTTTGGGCAAATAACAGATTTGTTTGGATATATGACCATGGATGGATTGGGTCAGGGGGGATTTTCGGCCTATAATCATGCTTATCGTCGGTTATCGACAGAAGTAGAAAAAGGTCAGGAAACAGTAGAGTTGGTAATCCAGCGTGAGGAGACTGGCACGGATATCCGAGTGGAGATCCCGCTGAATTGGGAGGATATACCATGAGCAGAGGTAAAATAATGCGAAAGCGAGGGCGTCGTCAGAAGGCTTTGATGGCCTTTGCCTGGTTGTTTTTCTTGTTTGCGCTGAATCTGATTGTGGGTCTTATCCCTGTTTTTCCATTCCAGGCAAATCGGGAAATGGAAGAAATGTTAGAGATCGATGAGACAACGGTGATTTGGCAGGCGGTGGAACCGTCCCTGGATGGTTACACCTATCATTTGGCCATCAATGCAGATGTGGCATTGTTTTATAAGCAACGTTTCTTTTGGACTCGGGGGTGGACTAACGGAAGTGTCCGATTACTTTCGAGGAATTTCCAGGAGCCTGTAGTTTCCAAGTATAGGAGTGTCCATTATAAAGATGACCATGAGGTAGAGTTCATGGGCTGCGTGAACTCAGATCAGGTGGCATCCATTGATTATTATTTGGAATGGGAAGATGGCACGGTAAAAGTTATAGAGATTCGTGAAGAATCTTACATATATCATGGTGACGAACGATACTACTTGCAGGTAGAGGACGGAGAAATCATGTATCATCCCACCCAGGGGATGGATATGTACCCTCAGAAACGTGTGCTCCGTGCCAGAGATACGGCAGGAAATATCATCTATGAAATTCAATAAAATGAATAACAAGTCCCTTTGAGAGTGCGATCAAAGGGATTTGTTTCTTTTAGGCCGGCTTGACTTTTCCACCTCATCCCAATACAATAAAGCTAATAAACCTATGAAAAAACGGGAGAGTACACCATGGAACAAATCATTTATC
>JAFYLG010000171.1 GCA_017537225.1 Lachnospiraceae bacterium | reverse complement strand
TCCCGCCTGACAGGAAGTATGACCGGATATCGCCCTGAAATCTCTCAGCCCATCACATTGGTAAGTGAGGATGGAACAGAGTATCCCATGACGGGTATCGGCAGTTCTCCTGTCGGTACCGGAGATGCCAGAGAACTGTACGTTGCCGGGGCGATGCCAGGGGAGTATAGGCTGCGGATCCCGTATCTGATCTTAAATGGTTTGAACATGCCGGAACCGATTTCCTGTCAGATCCCCACCAAAGTGGGAGACTCCGTGGAATCGGATGTGACGCTGACAATGGTGGATGGCAGCCAGATCCATATTACCGGGTTGTCCAATATGGTAGTGACATACTATGAGATGAATGTGGAGGCAGATGGCAGCTGGATCGAAGAAGTCAGATACCATCACGGACTGGTGTTGGATTACGAAGTGATCTCATCACGACAGGATCCCAGTTGGATCGGAGTACAGCTGAGTGTGGAGGTATCCTATGTGAATAAGGCAGGAGAAACTGTTACGGGTACCTACGGTACGGTTTTGACTCAAGAGGGGGATCAAGTGGTACTGCAGTTGGCGGAGGTCACAGAGTATCTGGAACCAGAGGCGACGCTTCGCGTGATCAATTGTGAGTATCTGCTGGATGAAGTGTACGAATTGCCGATCACAATAGAATAAAAACGGTAACAATAATAAAAATTTGAGGGACATTTTTGAAAAAATGTCCCTTTTTTTGTGTGCAGATGCGAATTAATATAATAATTTGCAAAACGGGGAGGACTATCTAATGGCAAAAATAAAACGATGGCTGAGTATATTGATGGTCATGGCAATGATAATGATGGCGGTTCCAATGCCTCAAAAGGCGTTGGCAGCAGGCAATGATTTCCTTTCGGAAATAGAGCAGCAAAAGGATGTGCCGGAAGGATATATCGGTATTTACACGCAGGAGGATCTGCGGGGGATAGAGACGGTACCTGATGGGAACTATATCCTGATGAAAGATATCGTGCTGGAAGGAGATTGGACTCCTCTGTGCGGTGATGGCAAAGGATTTGCAGGCGTCTTGGATGGCAATGGTTACAGCATCCGTGGATTACATATCTCTACAGAAGTTCATCGGGGTGGAAACTACGCTATCGGTTTGTTTGCCAAGGCCAATGGGGCCAAAATCCATCATTTGATGCTGGAAGGACAGATCTCTGTTCAAAAGGGACCGAAGGATGGGCTTTCTAAAGGAAGCTGCTATGTAGGTGGTCTGATCGGTCAGGCGACCGGCGGCATCCGTATTAAAAATTGTATTACGAATGTGGGGATCACTATTGAAGAGCCGGAAGAAGGCGTATTCGAGTATGAAGGTTTCGCAGGTTTGGTGGGAGCCCACACCGGTGGTGGCGGAGCTGCCAGAATCGACTTTTGCCGCAATCTGGGAAATATAACAGGTAATTCTCCGCATATGGCTGGTGTGATTTATGGTTTTAGTGCCGGAGCCATCCTCAGTATTACCTATTGTGTCAATGAAGGAACGGTGGAAGGTGATTACAACTTAGGTGGTGTCGTAGGACAGATCGGCGGAGAAAGCTACGTGATCGGCTGTATCAACAAGGGAAGCGTTACAGGAGATTACAATCTGGCGGGCATTATTTATGATGTCAGTTCGTTTACGGAGCTGACCGACTGCCTGAATATGGGAACCATCACCGTCCGAAATGACGGAGCTAGCGGTGCAGGTATTGCAGTGATCAATGATTCCCGCAATTTGGAACGCTGCATCAATGTGGGTACGCTGGTGAATCAAGATTATGGTTCCATCGCAGTGGTCAGCTCAGAAAGACCGAAAGACTGCTATTATTTGACGGGAACCTTGTACGGGAATGAAGGCGGCCGCTATCCGGCAGATTCTACGGATGTTACCGGTCTGGTGACCATGGAACAGATGGGCCAATATGAGACGTTCCATAACTTTGATTTTGCCAAAAAGTGGACCATGGATCCTAAATTGGGACATCCATACATTACCTGTCTGATGGCGGAAGAAATAGAAAACGTCTACAAGGTCCGCTATGTGGAAAATATGCTGGCTCTGACGGAAAACGCAAAATACAGTGAATTGATGACCGGCAGCGGTGACGGCAGTATGGCCGGTATGTTGGGAGAGGCCTACAAAAAGGCCGGTATGATGGCTCTGGGCAATGAATTGTGGGACGAGTTGAACACCCTGAATGACCTGTTCCAGTGGAATGTGGACATAGAGAATGAATTCGATGTGATAATTTTGGAATTGATGCGAGGCAGTCTGTCAGAGGATATCTATGGAGAGCAGGTCAATGGCGAAGTACTGGAAGCAATATCAGACTTTGCTACCTATTTTACAGAAACCATGGAAGTGACAGGAAATGAGGAGATTCAACAACTGCTGAAATCAATGGCCGATACCAAGGACATATATGGAGATGAATTTTCCAAGATCTTTTCCAAGATGATGTCTTTGCTCAATGATCATGCGGATGGTTTGAAGACAGCGAATGACGTGATCGGTAAGCTTGGAGGTGTGGTATCCAGTGCAGATGCGCTGGCGGCAGGCTGTTTTGACATGGCAGATTGCCTGAATTATTACGCTCTCTGTACTGCGTATGTAGAGGCCAATAAATCTTATGCCGATGTGCTTCGGGATACGGTGACAGCCTGTCAGGCGATGGAAGACTGGCATTTGATCGCTGACGATCTGGATCGCGCCGTGGTCGGTTTTGAAAAAATGGTGGAGGATGCTGCCAATGACAGTGCGGAGACACTGTATTGGGCCTGCGTAAAAGAAGCAGGGGAAGCGGCACTGGGAGTAGCTGGTAATCTTTCTCCCACCATGGGAAATCTGTGGAGTAAACATCCTACCCTGGCTTCTGTGAAAGCAGGGGTAGGGATCGGTACGCTGTTGGGCAATGGCGTGACTTCCATGGATGATGTGGCTTCCTATGCAAAAATGATGTATATGATCGGTTTCTTGTCTCAGGGCATGCACCAGGTGGTGATCGATCGCGAGGTCGCTTTTGAAAACCACACTGGCTATGAAGAGGCAGAGGCTTTGAGCGAAGCCATCGATATGTATCTGAATGTACAGATTTTGGCCTGCGATTATGCTATAGGATATTTTAATGCATTGTGCACCTCTGAAATGGCTAAGGTCCTGGATTGGAATGAGAAGGATGGCAAAGCTCCCTGGTTCTTAAAAGAAGAGCAAGAGATGCTGGGCTTACTAAAAGTTGAAAAGAATCGTCTGATGGAACTGAAAGAATCCGGTCAATCCGTCTACGTGGGACTGGATGGCACCATTGGTGGTTTTGTCATTGCTTGCCCTGTCACTGTAGTGGTGGAGACAAAAAAAGGCGAGGAATTAGCACGCATGGAATCCGGTATGCTGACGGTAAGTCCAGAGGCGGACGGCAACTATATCCTGTTGGGAGCAGAAGGAGAAAAGAAAGCAGGATTCTTTGATCCTGACAAACACGTGCTGCGTATCATCGGTGAGGAAGATGGTACCATGGATGTGATGATCTACTACAGTGAGGATGGTCAGATCACGGAGAGCTACGACTGGAAGGGCATGGAAGTAGAAAAAGGCAAGACATACACCTGGGATGGAGAAACGCTGACGACGAAAGGCAGTAACGGTATGGGTGTGATCTTTGTGGGTGTTGCTCTTGTGATCGTTCTTGGCGGCGGTATGATGCTTCTGAAAGGTCGAAAGAAAAGCAGATAGGAACGTCTGGTGAAATACGGTCTGTACAGAAAAAGACAGAAGAGGATGGACAAGGAGGAAAAGGGTATGGCAAGTGAATTGTTGGGCATGGCTGGAATGAAAGAAGAAGAACGAGAAAGTCTGGCGGTAACGGACCCGGACAAGCGGATCGATTATGCCTTGGTAGGATACTGGGAGTACTGGACTACGCTGATAGGAGCAAAGAAATGGGAAGAGATAGAGGCACTGATGGCTTCGGCTTCTCAGGATGGAGATGCTGCTGTCTCTCGCAGAGTGGGCGATTTTATGCGATTTGAACTCCAGGAAAAGGAAGCAGACTATTACTACGGCCAGGCCATGTGGAAAACACTGGAAAAGGGAGATGACATCAGCGACGAGGAAATGATGGCATTGAGCGAGCAGTATGCCTACGGACAGGGATCTGACTTTGGTACAAGCGGTGCAGAAAAGGCTTTTTTCTGGTGTCGCCAGGCAGCAAAGAAAGGGAATACTACAGCAAAAAGCATGATGCGCCACTGGTGGATGGATGGGCAGGTATTCCCAGGCTCACGAGAAATATCGAAAAACTGGAGTGAAGGAAGAGTAAAAGACACAATGGCCGGTCCCTCCCAACGGGAGTTTTACCAGGCGGTGACAGAAAAGGAAGTGATATTGGAAAAACTGGATATCATTGGACTTCTGTCTTCTTACAAGAAAAATAAAAAGTATACGCCTATTGATCTGAGCACAACAGCTGAAGCCAAGGCACGAAATCCCATCGTGAATATTATCCGGGAAATCCCCTTGATCGTCGGATTTACTTACGGTGTTGTTTCATTGATCGCATTTTTGCTCACCTATTTTTCTGGATACCGGGAGAGTGGTCTGTTTTATCAGGCGGGACGTCTGGCGTTCTTCTTGCTGGGCTTTCCCTTCAAGTTCTTTGCGGCTGTGTTTGCCGCCCAGGGATTTGAAGAAGGATTTGCTATGACGCTGCCAGTCTTCTATGAAGGATTTATCACAAGAGATACGATCTTCCAGTTTGTATTGTATCTGGTGATGAATCTATTGATTCTGTTGGTATGGTATCTGGTAGTTTATGTGCTCACGATGTTGGTGTTTGATATCATTGATAGTTTCCGTATTCATGGTGTTAAAGTGGATGTACAGGAGACAAAGGATGTGCCTGACTATGAAAAGCAGAAGATAAAGTTGGAAGAGGACTTACAGACGGCGAAACAGCGCTTGGAGGAACTTTGTCGGAGACATCAGATTCCGCAGGAATTGTGGGAGAGTCCGGCAAAACTGTTGGCATTGTATGATGTTTGTCTGGTGAAGAATATTACTTTGACAGAAGCGGTATCCTGGTATCAGAATCTTGCGTCCAAAGAAAAACAGGAAATGGGTACGATCCAGGAGTTGTATGATGCCAAATGGTATGAAGCAATTTATGCTTGGTATTTCTATCTGCGCCATTGCGTGTATTGGAAGAACAAGGAGGCGGTATATCCTGTAAAACTGGATCATGCAGCTCCTGATAGTAAGTTGTTGAAAGCCTATCGTGATTATCGTAAGGGTGAGGATTATAAGAGAGCTCATCAGGAGATGGTAGAGGTGATCGAATCTAAAGAGTCTACCATGGACGAAAAGAACTGGGCAGAGTATATTCAGATGCTGGTGAAAAAAGTAGAAATGTGCGATTATAACTTCTTTGTCAGAAATAGGACGATCGCGGAAGGATATGGAGCATTCTGGAGACTGGATCCGAACTATATTTTATATCGCAAAGAGTGGGTTATGGAATCAAAGCAGGAAGCTTCTTTTGGAAAGGAGCATATGGATTCTGAACTGGAAGCTAAGTTCCTGACAAAAGTATGTGGAGAGATGTGGCGGAAGCGCAATCAAGTAGGTGATCCAACCAGAGAAGGTTATTGGAACGGCTATAAGAACAAGAATCTTTGGGCGGCTTACAAAGAATTGAGACCGCAGTATGACATGGTTAGTAAAAGTTTCTCGTCGGAATTGGAGGCCTTGCGTAAGAAAGTGAAGCGTTATGCAGGCAAAGGGCTTTACCGTATGGACTTTTTGCTCAAAATGATCGACAATGATCTGTCTTATCTGGCTGGGAAAAATAAAGCAAATCAGGAAGCACAAAAGGCGCGTGAAGCTGAGATCAACCGCCGTATGCAGGAATTTGATAAAAAGGCAGATTCTTACGAACGATCCATCAATGCATTTCGCGACGGGGATTCTGGTCTGACCCAGGAAGAACGTTACTGGCGAGGTACAGCTGATCGACAGGAGTACATGGACAGCTGGGCTATGCGTGAGCGGGCAAGAGACCGTTATCGGGAAGAAGTAGAGAAAGAACTGGATGATGAGGAGTAGGAGATGACAGACATGAAACGAGGGTTGGCAGTATTATTGATTGGAAGCATGGTTTTACTATGCGGTTGCGGCGGTCAGGAGTCAGTGATACCAGATGCAATGAATACACCAAATACAGGAGAGACTGTTGGGGGAATAGGAGTTCCCGTGGAGACTGAGGTGGAAACGGAACCTCAGGAAGAGAGTGCCCTATCACTTACCCACATTCCGAAGCCTGCGGATGCTATTTCTGTGGGAGAAAATCATTTTTTGGGATTGCGTAAGGATGGAACGGTAGTGGCTGCTGGTCGTGGCGAATATGGAGAATGTGATGTAGATTCCTGGACCGATGTGATCAAAGTTCGCGGGATTTGGAGAAGTTCCATCGGTCTGAAAAAAGATGGAACCATGGTGATGGCTGGAAATGCTATGGATGAAAGTGATAGTTTTCATCAGATACTGGAATGGACAGACATTGTAGATTTTGATGCGGCGGATTCCAATATGGCGGCATTGAAGTCCGATGGAACGGTGGTTGGAGTTGGATATAGAAGTGATACCGCATATGTGGATTGGACTCGCGTCGTGAAAGTGGTGACAAATAGTAGTGCCACTGTGGGGCTTCGAGAGGATGGCACGGTGCTTTATCATGGGTCCGGAAGTAAAGGTTACAATAAAGAGTTGATCACTTCCTGGACGGACATCGCAGATATTGATATCCATGATGAAGGAGTGATCGCTTTGAAGACCGATGGAACCGTGCTGATCGCCTACAATAAGGAAATCGATATCTCAGGCTGGAAGAATGTAGTGGCAATTTTCGCCGGAGAAGATGCAATGGCCATTGCCGAGGATGGAACCATCTATACCAGTGCAGATTATGCAGCGGACTGGACGGATATTATTGCATATGATTCGGATGATATTTTTGCATTGGCCTTACGTGTGGACGGAACCATTGTTACCACATCCGATTCCAATTCCCTTACAGGACAAAGTGGAAGCTGGACAAATATCGGGATTCCTGAATAACGAAATAGAAGGAGAAAACTATGAAAAAGATAGCAATGATGCTGGCACTGATCATGACGCTTGTACTGTTGGCCGGATGTGGCGGCTCTCAACAGCAGGAACAGCCCGGAGGCAATGGTGTGCAGGATATTGTAGACCAGATGAACGACCAGCTGGAGGAACAGGGAAAAATCAACGAATCCAAGCAACATGTGGGAGAAGATGAGCACTATATCATTAAGAATGCAGAGGACTTGTTGGCATTTGCGGACTTCATAAAGGAAGGAAATGTCGCTGTGAAGGCTACTTTGCAGGCCGACGTGGATATGTCCGGAGTGACATGGGTCACCATTGATCAATACAATGGCGAGTTTGATGGTGGCGGACATTCTATCAAGGGTCTGACAGGTGATGGCCTGTTCCATGAGCTGGATGAAGATGCGGTGATCAAAAATCTGACACTGGAAGATGTGGATCTGAGTGAAGGTGGAGCCATAGCCGATTACAGTAATGCAGATATCGAGAATTGTCATGTGACCGGAAAAATCTCTGTGACGATCAAGAGCAAGAAAGAGTATGTGGGCGGTCTCATCGGAAAGATGATGAACTCAGAAGGCGGAATCCGTGACTGTACCAGCAAGGTGGATATTCACTGTGAGAATCCGGATACACTGAGCTGCTATGTAGGCGGTATCGTAGGCATTACCACCAATGGCGCTGTTGAAAACTGTTCAAATTACGGAACCATTACCGGCAACGGAAATTATGTGGGCGGCATTGCAGGACGTGTGGAGAAATGGGCATCCACGATCCGTGGCTGTGTTAATTATGGCAATGTGGCAGGTCGTTATTCAGTCGGCGGTGTGGTAGGAAACGGCCAGGGCTTAGTGATCGACCGCTGCGGTAATGAAGGCGCTATCGAAGGTCTGGTCAATGTAGGTGGTGTCGTAGGTGGATTTGCTTCCAGCGACAGTATCTGGAGCTATGTATTTAACTGTTATAATCACGGCAGCGTAACAGGAACAGAACCGGTAAAAGATATGGAGATGCAGAATATCGCCGGTGTCGTTGGTTACAATTATGAAGGCCAGATCGTCAACTGCTACAATGTCGGTAAGGTGACCAGCCCCGCACAGGAAAAGAAATGGGATTACATGACTGCCGGTATCAGTGGCAGCAATTATGATAGCTCGGATCAGTATGTGTATAACTGCTATAATCTGGGTGAAATCAGTGGCGGCAGAGCCATGGGATTTGCTGTGATCGAAAATGCGGTCAATTGCTATGCGTCGGAAGGATATGAGAGATATGATACCTACGATTATTCTACCGTTGTGTCCGCTGGGGCTTTTGCAGATGGAACCGTTTTGACCGGACTGCAGGGCTTTGACGGACAGAATATGGAAGAAAAGATCCCGGATATCGTGGCGAAATACGAAATCACTTTAAGCGGCTGGGTACAACAGGGACACGGACCTGCTTTTGACTGGGAATAAGATCCGCAGGGCAAGCTATGTGACAGGCGTATATTCTGCACGTGGAGATTTCTGTGCTGAAAAATGTCACTGAGGTAACCTGTAGGTGAGAGACAGAAAAAGATATCCCTGGGACTGCATTTGATCGCGGTTTTGCGATTGGGCAGTCCCAGGGATATTTTTTTGTCTCGTTTATATTCTGTTTACTCCAGTTCCATTTTTTTTAGTACATCGCAGAAATCGAAGGTGGCAAAATAATCCTTGGGAGTCTCTGCTCTGCGGATCAGCTGTACGTCGCCGTTTTCTTTCAGCATCAGCTCAGCGGAGCGCAGCTTGCCGTTGTACTGATAACCCATGGCAAAACCGTGGGCACCGGTGTCGTGGATGACCAGATAGTCGCCGATGTCTACCTTAGGAAGCATACGGTCGATGGCAAATTTATCGTTGTTCTCACAGAGGGAGCCGGTCACATCGTACTTGTGGTCGCAGGGCTGGTCTTCTTTGCCCAGGACAGTGATGTGATGGTAAGCACCGTACATGGCGGGACGCATCAGGTTTACCGCGCAGGCATCGCAGCCGATGTACTCCTTGTGGGTATGCTTTTCGTGGATGACCTGAGTTACCAGATGACCGTAGGGAGCCAACATAAAACGTCCCAGCTCGGTGTAGATGGCCACATCGCCCATGCCGGCAGGTATCAGCACTTCATCGTAGACCTTTTTCACGCCGCGGCCGATCTCGTAAATATCGTTAGGCTCCTGGTCGGGACGGTAGGGGATACCGATGCCGCCAGACAGGTTGATGAAGGTGATGTGGGCGCCGGTCTGCTCTTTCAGCTGGACTGCCACCTCAAACAGCACTTTGGCCAGAGTAGGGTAGTATTCGTTGGTCACGGTGTTGCTGGCCAGGAAGGCATGGATACCGAAGTTTTTTACACCCTTTTCCTTTAGGATGCGGAATCCTTCAAACAACTGCTCGGTGGTAAAACCGTACTTGGCATCGCCAGGGTTGTCCATAATGTCGGTAGAGATCTTAAACAGTCCGCCGGGATTGTAACGGCAGCTGATGGTCTCGGGGATGCCGGCTACCTTCTCCAGAAAATCAATGTGAGTGAAATCATCCAGGTTGATGGTGGCACCGATCTCTCTGGCATACACATATTCCTCAGCCGGAGTCACATTGGAAGAGAACATGATCTCTCCCTCACCGAAGTCCAGGGCATTGGCCAGCATCAGCTCAGTCATGGAAGAGCAGTCCACGCCGCAGCCGCAGGACTGCAGCAATTTCAGGATAAAAGGATTGGGAGTTGCCTTTACAGCAAAATATTCTTTAAAACCCTTGTTCCAGGAAAAAGCCTCGTGGAGACGCATGGCGTTGTCGCGGATGGCCTTTTCATCGTAGATGTGGAAGGGGGTGGGATAAGTCTTTACGATATCCTGGATCTGCTCCAGAGTCACAAAGGGTGTCTTTTTCATAAGTGGATACTCCTTGCGGGCGTAGCCCGTTCTTTTCTTATGAAGAATAATTTACTGTTTTTCCATGGATTTGTCAATACGTTACCGTGGAAAAGTGCCGGGAAGGATTGGAAGAGAAAAAAATTTTAGAAGAGGAAATGGATTTACAAAAGAATGTGGAAGGAGTATACTGAAATCACTCTCTTATTCAAGGGCATATCGCCCGCAATTTCCCCGTGATCTGTCAGGAAAAATAGTTGACAAGTGAACAAAAGTACGCTATGATTAGAACAAGAAAACGAACATGTGTTCGCAATGGAGGACATTATGGTAAAAGAAGATAAGAAGAAAGCATTGGACAGCGCACTGGCGCAGATCGAGAAGGCATACGGTAAGGGCTCTGTGATGAAACTGGGTGATTCCGGTGCTAATATGAATATTGAGACCATTCCCACCGGTTCCCTGAGTCTGGACATCGCATTGGGTCTGGGTGGCGTTCCTAAGGGACGTATCATCGAGATCTATGGCCCTGAGTCCAGTGGTAAGACTACGGTAGCTCTGCATATGGTAGCAGAGGCACAGAAGAGAGATGGTATTGCAGGCTTTATCGATGCGGAGCACGCACTGGATCCTGTGTATGCTAAGAACATCGGTGTAGATATTGATAATCTGTACATTTCCCAGCCGGATAACGGTGAGCAGGCTCTGGAGATCGCTGAGACCATGGTTCGATCCGGCGCTATCGATATCGTGATCATTGACTCTGTTGCTGCTCTGGTACCTAAGGCCGAGATCGATGGTGATATGGGCGATTCTCACGTAGGTCTGCAGGCTCGTCTGATGTCCCAGGCTCTGCGTAAGCTGACCGCTGCTATCAACCGCTCTAATTGTGTGGTAGTATTTATCAACCAGCTGCGTGAGAAGGTTGGCATTATGTTTGGTAACCCTGAGACCACTACTGGCGGTCGTGCGTTGAAGTTCTATTCTTCTGTTCGTATGGATGTACGTCGTGTGGAGGCTCTGAAGCAGGGCGGCGAGGTCATTGGTAACCGTACCCGTATCAAGGTAGTGAAGAATAAGGTGGCTCCGCCTTTTAAGGAGGCTGAGTTTGATATTATGTTTGGTAAGGGTATTTCCCGTGAGGGTGACATCCTGGATTTGGCAGCTAAGGTTAACGTGATCGAGAAGAGTGGTGCCTGGTATTCTTATCAGGGAGATAAGATCGGTCAGGGCCGTGAGAATGCTAAGCTGTTTTTAAAGGACAATCCGGATATCATGGCTACCGTTGAGCGCCGCGTTCGTCAGGAGATGGGGCTGCCCGTTTCTGATGATGAGGAATAATGGATCATTCTAGAAAATAATAACAGCCTGCGATTTCCAAAGAGGGATCGCAGGCTGATTTTTTTCATATGATATAGTGTGTGCAGTTCGTAATTAGGGAGAGACAGAGGCGCCTTGAAATCATTTCTTACCGATGATCATATCCTGTACACCACTTAACAGGCTGCCAATGATAGCATCGGTCATGGTGTCTTCCCCCTTTAATTGCTTCATAACCGATTTCTTGGTTTCAGAATCAGCTTTACGATACAGCTCTACCAGCTGTTTTTCGGTAGCGGTCAGCTTTAAGGTAGAACTGGAATTGCTGGAAGATGTCTTTTTTGCAGAACTGGAGGAAGATGCCTTTTTGTTGGCGCTGGAGGTGCCCTTAGCCGCGTTGATCAGAGAGGCCTGAGTCACACCAGTGGCCTTGGCGATTTGTTTTAATTGTTCCTGTGTCAAAGCGATTTTGTCGCGCTCAGCCAGACTGATATCGGAGGCGCTTACGCCGGAAACTTTGCGAGCCAGCTGCTCTTGAGTCATGCCTGCGCTTGTGCGGGCTTCCTTGATCAGAGTTCCTACTTTTTTTGCTGCCATAAGATGATCCTCCCTGTGTGATTCTGTGGATGATGTGTTTTCTGGATTCATCATACCATAGATTGTAGGGGAAGTCTATGAATTTTCTTTTTCGCCACAACACATTGAAAAAACTTATACTCTTACTTGACATTTTATCCAAATAAGTATAAAATTTAAATGTTGTATTTGTACAATGAAAATGAAATATAAAAGGAGGTGCTCCTGTGGAACCAATCTATGTGGTTATTGCTATTGCAGTATTGGCAGTAAGTATCGTAATCACCTGGTTCGCAGCGATCTCTTATCGTAAGAAAGTATACGAGAGCAAGATCGGTACTGCGGAAGAAAAATCCAGGGAAATTATAGATGAAGCATTGAAGGTTGCAGAGACCAAGAAAAGGGAGGCCCTCTTAGAAGCGAAGGAAGAGTCTTTACGGACTAAAAATGAAGCAGAGAGAGAGGCCAAGGAGAGAAGAGCCGAGATCCAGCGGATGGAACGCCGCGTAATGAACAGAGAAGAAAATCTGGACAAGAAATCGGAAGCTCTCGAGAAAAAAGAAGCAAGTTTAGCAGCAAAAGAAGAAGCATTGACAGCAAGAAAGCGCGAAACCGAAGAACTGTACAACAAGGAATTGCAGGAACTGGAACGTATTTCCGGACTCACCTCCGAACAGGCAAAAGAATATCTTCTGAGAACTGTAGAAGAGGATGTAAAGCATGACACCGCCAGACTGATCAAGGAACTGGAGACTCAGGCTAAGGAAGAGGCCAGCAAGAAGGCTAAGGAATACGTGGTGACCGCGATTCAGAAGTGTGCAGCTGACCATGTGTCCGAATCTACCGTTTCCGTTGTAAACCTGCCCAGCGATGAGATGAAGGGCCGCATCATTGGCCGTGAGGGTCGTAACATCCGTACTCTGGAGACTCTGACCGGTGTGGATCTGATCATCGATGATACTCCTGAGGCTGTTATCCTGTCTGGTTTTGATCCCGTTCGTCGTGAGATCGCTCGTATCGCTCTGGAGAAGCTGATCGTGGATGGTCGTATCCATCCCGCCAGAATCGAAGAGATGGTAGAGAAGGCCAGAAAAGAAGTAGAGACCATGATCCGTGAGGAAGGTGAGTCTGCTACTATGGAAGTTGGCATTCATGGTATCCATCCCGAGCTGGTTCGCCTGCTGGGTAAGATGCGTTTCCGTACCAGCTATGGTCAGAACGCTCTGAGACATTCTATCGAAGTTGCTCATCTGTCCGGTCTGCTGGCAGCAGAACTGGGACTGGATGTTCGTATGGCAAAGAGAGCCGGTCTGCTTCATGATATCGGTAAGTCCGTAGACCATGAGCAGGAGGGATCCCACATTCAGCTGGGTGCCGCTCTGTGCCGCAAGTATAAGGAATCTGCCATTGTTATCAATGCCGTAGAGTCCCACCACGGTGACGTGGAGCCTGAGACTCTGATCGCCTGCATCGTACAGGCTGCCGATGCTATCTCCGCAGCCAGACCCGGTGCCAGAAGAGAGACTCTGGAGACTTATACTAACAGACTGAAGCAGTTAGAAGATATTGCCAATGCACACAAGGGTGTTGATAAATCCTTTGCAATTCAGGCGGGCCGTGAAGTACGTATCATGGTCGTTCCCGAAATGGTCAGCGATGACGATATGATCCTGCTGGCAAGAAATATTTCCAAGCAGATCGAGGAAGAGCTGGAGTATCCGGGCCAGATCAAGGTAAACGTGATCCGCGAATCCCGTGTAACCGATTTCGCCAAGTAATTAAGAGCAATGAACTAAGAGGGCAGAGACGAAAGTCTCTGCTCTTTTTCTTTTGATGTGTCTTGCTTTTTCTTTGCATTTTAAGAAAAGAGTGGTACAATAGAAAAAATGATAACAAGCATGGTAAAATCATGATAAAAGGATGATATGGGATCATGCAAAAAGAAACGGATGGATGAAGAGGAGAATGACAGAATGCTGTGGGGATTGCGTCGTTTGATGGTATATGATATGCATATGTATTATCGAGCTTTGGAGTATCGTTTGCAGCAGCGGGGACAGGAACTGAATGCGTTTGTGGTATTGGGTAACCTGATTCAATATGACGGCTGCAATCAAAGAGAACTGGCAGAATATTGTCATATGCGCCCCTCCAATTTGACCAACATTATGCGCCGTTATGAGGAGAGAGGCTGGCTGCGTCGCAGCCCTGGTCCCCTTCATCGTGAGACCTTGGTCTTTGTGACGAATGAGGGAAAACAGGAGTTTGAATCCCTGATGGTGACATTTAATGAAGTGGAAGAAATGATGTTTGCCGGTTTTACGGAGGAAGAAAAGAAAGCACTGGAGAAGTCTTATATCCGCATTGGAAATAATATTTATGATGCGGAGTTGGCTCAGGGACGGATCCACTTTGCCGGAGTACGGCCCGATGAGATCGAAAAACCCGTGATATAAAAAGAGATATGTTTCTGCATGAAATCCATGCGTGAAACATATCTCTTTTTGTGGGAGAAGATAG
>JAFYLG010000170.1 GCA_017537225.1 Lachnospiraceae bacterium | reverse complement strand
GATGGCAATACCATCGTCGCCACCCAAAGTCGTATCCTTGGCACCGATCCAACCCTCTTCTACAAACAGATCCAGAGGATCCTTCATAAAGTCGTGGGCAGATCCGGGAGTCTGTTCTGCCACCATGTCCAGATGGCCCTGTAGGATCACAGCAGGTGCCTCCTCATAGCCGGCAGTACCAGGCTTAAAAATGATCACATTACCACACTCCTCCTGCACATAACGCAGGCCTCGCTCCTTAGCAAACTTTACACAGTAATCGCTGATCTCACCACAGTTACCACTTCCGTGAGGAATGCGACACAGTTCTTCGAAATAGTATAATACTCTCTCCGGCTCAAATCCGGCCAGTCTTCTTTCCATATTAATTACCTCCTTTGGGCATGTTGACCCATATATCATTTTGACATATTTAGTGCAAAAAATCAATATACTGTGGTATGAAAACCACACTTCCCACTATTTTCCTTCGGCTGTCTACTCTGCTGTGTTTTATTATTTTATTGTGTTATCCTTCCCAGACATTGGAAGGTGCATCTGTCGGATTGCTTTTATGGTTTCAAACGATCCTGCCCACACTGCTTCCCATCATGATCCTGGCAGATTTTATACTGCGTATCGGTGGAGATCGCTATTTGACCAAGCTGGTAGCTGGTCCTCTTTCTTTGATCTTTGGTCTGAGCGAAAATGGCTGTTATGGAGCACTGGTAGGCCTTCTATGCGGATATCCCATGGGAGCCAAGACCACCGCTTCCCTTCTAAAAGAAAATAGAATCAGCAGGCAGGAAGCAAACTATCTGCTGGCCTTTTCCAATCAGCCCAGCGCCATGTTTCTCATAGGATATCTTTGTCTGAGCCTCTTTGCTGACTACGACGGCAATACCTTGGTATTCCCGCTACTGTTCGGCGTCTATGGCTCAGCTGTACTGATCAGTATATTTTATCGTGGAATAGAAACCATGCACCATGTTTTAAGTAATAGCTGGCAGGATAA
Organism: Lachnospiraceae bacterium; assembly: GCA_017537225.1. Taxonomy (GTDB): domain Bacteria; phylum Bacillota; class Clostridia; order Lachnospirales; family Lachnospiraceae; genus RGIG7193. The sequence goes on along the minus strand of JAFYLG010000170.1, from coordinate 5,670 downwards.
CCTTTCTGCCGAACCACAGCCCAATATCCCCATATCTCCCTCTACACACAACAAATCCGCCGACTCTTCCCCACTGTCTTTACTGGAGTCATCCATGATGACCAGCTTTGAAGTGATGGTAAAAATCGGCGGTTATATGATGTTATTTTCCATTGCAGAAGTCCATATCGGCAAAGTACCGCTGGTGAATGCCACTGTAAAAAGCATGCTGATGGGAATCATCGAAATGACCACCGGATGTCGTCACGTTGCAACGGTCATACAGCTTCCTTGGGCACTGGCGCTATGCGGCGCTGTCACAACCTTTGGAGGGTTGTCCGGTCTGGCTCAAACATCACATGTTTTGCAGGGATCTGGTCTGTCTATGGGACGATATGTACTGTGGAAACTACTGCAGGGGATCCTGGCAGGGATACTGATCCTGCTATGCTGTTATCCTTAAATTAATCCTCGTACTCCTCTGCGTCTTCTTCGGGAGCCTCACCTACCAGTTCCTGGCGGTTGGCAGATACAATCTGATAGCTGGACTGCAGGGAAGTATTCAGGGCATCAAAACGGCTCTTAGCACCTTCCATGGTGTGGCTGATAATGTTCTGCAGGCTCTTTAACATCTCATCAGTATAGCGAATGGCACCCTCACGGATGGCATTGGCATCCATGGCAGCCTGATCTACGATCTGCTGACCCTGTACGGTGGCAGAACGAACGATCTCATCAGCCTTGGCGTAGGCCTGCTGAATGATCTCATGCTCGTCTAACAGCTCCTGGGTCTGAGCCTGGGCCTGGCTGATCATCTCTTCGGCCTGACGGGTAGCATCGGACAGAATGGCTTCCTTGTTGCTGATGATCTTCTGATACTTTTTGATCTCATCGGGAGTACGCAGACGCAGTTCTACCAATAATTCTTCCAGTTCATCCTTGTCTACGATGATTTTCTTATTATTGGTAAAAGGCTGTGCCTTACATCCATCGATATACTCTTCGATCTCACTGATCAACTGTTCAATTCTGCTCATAATTGGCCTCCCTATTTTGGTTATATTCTAATAATTTTCTATTTTTGTCTTTCCTTCAGCTTAGCCAAAGTTCGTTCTTTTACCACCGGTGTCAGGAAACTGTCGATATCGCCGCCAAATCTGGCCACTTCTTTTACCGTGCTGGAGCTAAGGTATGCATACTTTAACTCAGTAGTAAAGAAAATGGTATCGATCTCCGGAGCCAACACACGGTTGGTCTGAGCCATCTGCAGCTCATATTCAAAGTCAGTCACCGCACGCAGACCACGAATGATCCACTGCGCGCCGCTGCGACGGGCAAAGTCGATGGTCAGTCCGTCAAAAGGTACCGCCACCACATTGGTCAAGTGAGCTGTGGCTTCACGAATCATCTCCACACGCTCCTCTGCATTAAACAAAGGACTCTTAGCCTGATTATTCAAGACACCTACGATCAGCTGATCCACCATGGCAGATGCTCGTTCAATAACATTAATATGACCCAGTGTAATAGGATCAAAACTACCGGGATATACTGCGATCTTCATCTCTTAGTCCCTCCGGATCCAAACATGCTTATTGGTCTTGTATTTCTTTTCTTTCTGTATCTTCAGGCCCAAATCTTTGGTCCATGAAAAATCTGTTCCTAACGATGCCTCTACGATCACCAACGTATACTCATCCATCAGCTGAGTATCTACCAACTGCTCCAGCACCTTTTTCTCCCACTGATGATCGTAAGGAGGATCCATAAAAATCACGTCAAAAGGCTTTTCCTCCTGACGATCCAGACGACCGATTACCGTCAATACATCCCCCATCATCACATCTCCCTGACTGTCCAGATGAGTGAAGGTCAGGTTATGACGAATACAGGCAATGGCCTTTTCACTATTCTCTACGAATACCGCATGAGACGCACCACGACTCAGCGCCTCGATACCAATGGCACCACTGCCGGCAAATAGATCCAAAAAACGACAGCCTGGAAGCTGAGGATTTAACATGTTAAACAAGGTTTCTTTTACTCGATCTGTCGTAGGACGAGTATCCAATCCCTCCACAGTCTTTAAAGGAAGGCTACGAGCCGTTCCTGCAATCACTCTCATAACGAATCTCCTATAAACTTGTGGAACAAAATCTCATTCCACAAACTCTATATATTATGAAAATTCATATTTACATATATGGAATCATTATATTACGAAACACAGAAATATACAAGAGATAATCCTGAAAAATATCTTAATATTGTATATTTACATTTTTCGACACAAGATATGGTATAAGAAACAGGCCTGCCCGGTTACCCGAACAGGCCTGTACTTATAAGAGTTATTCAAAGTTGAAACTACCACAAGGAGCAGTTAATTCTTTTAACAAGTGAACTAAGGGATTTATTCCTCTTCTCTCTTCTTGTTTACCAGCATCACACCGGCGCCGCCCGTCATCAGGGAACCAGCCAGAGTGAAGATAGCGGTACCGATACCACCGGTCTCAGGCAGACGGAAGGTGTTGCTGTTGGCTACTCTCACAACAGCAGCCTCCGTATGACTGTTGGCGTCAACGGTAATGGTAATAGGATAACTCAGCAGATTGTAACCGGCAGGAGCCTTGGTCTCTACGATATAGTAGGTTCCGTAAGCCAGGCCATATACTACAGCCTCACCGTTATCATCTGTGGTCACAGAAGAAACCTTGTTACCGCTCATGTCCTCGGTATTGAAGAAGTCCACATAAACTACTTCTGCAGTTCCGCCATTTACTACCAGAGTCTTGATATCCTCAGGAGCATCGGTTTCCTCTGCAGGTCTGGCTACCATGAACACAGCGCCTGCCAGATGCTTGGAACTTTCCTTGGCGTCAAACTTCAAGATGTTGAAACCACCGGTATGTACATGAGGCAGATCATCTACTTCGTCAGAATAAGTCCATCCGGCATAGTTAGTATAGATCACAGTGGCATCGTTGTAGATCTCAACACCAAGGTCAGCAGAGGTATTGATCACTGCCACGAATTCTACGAGGATCTGAGGAACTTCTTCGCCGTTCTTCAGGTTCTTCACTACATTCTTGATACCTTCTTCGGTCAGACTTACCAGCAGCTTCTTGGTTGCATTACCGTCTGCATCGGTCTCATCGGACACAACCAGAGTGTAATCCTGATCTGCAGTCAGAACGATCTCTTCGCCAGCCTTGTTGAAGAGTTTAACCTGCAGGCTATCTTCCTGGTATGTCAGACGATGATCTAACATGTCAGAAATCTCATACTTCTTGGCATATACTTTACCGGATTCGGTATTGTCATACATACCTACAGGGACATTACCGCTGATGATCCACTTAACGTCTTCATTTACATCGGCAGTATCTACCTTATTACCCAGTTCGGTAACGTCCTTGTCGATCTCTACGCTATCCTGGATGTCATTCTTAGGATATACGTAAATATCATACATCCAGCCATCGCCATCCGGCTTGGTCATAGGAATGCTTACAAAGAAAGGATCGGCAACTTCATCCACAGCACTGCTGGGCTTTTCTACTACCATGTAAACACCATCGGGCTGACCATTTGCGCTGAAATTGTACAGGGCATGACCAGCTGCATCTGTCTTTACGGTAGCGATCCAACGATCCAGCAAGGTCAGAGCATCCAGCTTGTTGTAGTATGCTACTGCATCATCTAAGCCAGCCTTAAATACTTCTTCTGCAGTACCTACCCAATAGATAGCGAACTCTACATTCTCCAAAGGAGCCTTGTTATCGGCGATATCTACCTGGATACCGGTACCAGCCTGATCACTGTCAGCCTTAGGACCATATTTGAAAATATTCAATACGCGCATCTTGGCGCCTACCTGTACTTCTGCGTGAACAGGCAGTCTGCTCTTATCAAACGCGATCAAGCTCTGAGAGCTTCCGCGGTTTTCCGTAGCGTCAAACAGGTATACATCTTCTGCTGTCTGATGACCATTGATCTCCAGAGTCAGGTTATCGTTCACTGCTTCTGCAGGCAAACCGGACAAGGTAATGGTCTGAACACCAGAGGAAGTCAATACGATGGTATTGCTCTTCTCACCATATCTAACAGTCAGCTTCAGCTGATCATCTTCGTTGATGGTAGCATCCACATTCAGGGTAACGGTTGCAGTATAATTACCGGGCTCAACTACAGACCAGGCAATGGATGCATCCTTGATGGAAGCATTGGAAATAACCACATCGGCAGGGGCCGCAGGCTCCAGATTCAGATAATACTCAGCCAGCAACGTAATGTTGGACGCAGTAATATTATTACCATTCTCATCCACCGTAGCATCACCGTACATATTTACCAGCTGGTTGCGGGGATCTGCAGCCAGATCAGGATCCTTGGTGTTTTCCATAGGGAACATAACCAGAGAAGACCAGCCAGCCTTAGGAACAGTTGTGTAGTAATAAGGAATAGCATCTTCTTCTAAGAATCCATCACCATTACTGGACAGTGCCCATACGATGAACTGGGTAGCAGTCAGTGCTTCCGATCCGGTCAGGCCAACGATCTGACCCATACCGTTTTCGGCGAGCCATTCATTTGCCATCTTCTGGATCACAGTTACGTCCTCGATGACAGGAAAGCTTCTGAGCATGGTAGCACGTAAACGACCAGCATCTCTGGCAGTAAAATAGGAAGCATCTTCCAGGTTCAGACGACGATAATTGTAACCAGCCACACCACCGGTCAGCATATCCAGACAGTATGCGGGGATCAATTCATCATCATTTCGGTTATACATAGCCAAAATATTAGACCAGGAAATGTACTCCTCACCGGTCTCACGATTGATATAGTAAGAACGATGGGGAGAAAACCAGAAGGACTGATAGCCCTTATACTTTGCAGGCACCCCGTCTCCTCTATATGTAAGCACATAGGGATCGGTATACTCATATAAAGGGTCCGTGCTTTCAACATTTTCGTCTGCCATTGCTACGGTACCAAAGGCAGATACGATCATTACCATGGAAAGGATCAGGACCAACAAACGTTTCCATCTCAATTTCATACTTTTTTCCTCCTCGTTGAAATGTTCGATGACAACATTATAGCTTACACCTCATTAAAAAAATCATTAAAAACAATTCTATTTATGCACAAATTTATTTGAATTTATTATTTTTTTCAATAAAACAAGCCTGTCCGGTTACCCGGACAGGCCTGCTTTATAAGAGTTATTCAATTAAAAACCGTCTCAAGGAGCAGTTCTTATTGCTTGATAAGATCAGCTTAGAAAATTACTCTTCGTCTCTCTTCTTGTTTACCAGCATCACACCGGCACCGCCCATCATCAGGGAGCCTACCAGAGTGAATACGGCAGTACCGATACCACCGGTCTCAGGCAGACGGAAGGTGTTGCTGTTGGCTACGTATACGGTACGGTCGATCTCTTCGATCTCCTGGGTAGCCTCGATGTCACCGGTATGGTGAGAGGTCTGATCCAGAGTTACCTGTACGGGATAGCTCAGCAGGTTGTAACCGGCGGGAGCCTTGGTCTCTACCAGGTAGTAAGTACCGGCTTCCAGACCAAAGATCAGGGCATCACCATTCTCATCGGTGGTAATGGTGTTAGCCTTGATGGTGCAAGCTGCGTCTACATAGAACTCCTTGTATACTACGTATACGGTTTCTACT
>JAFYLG010000169.1 GCA_017537225.1 Lachnospiraceae bacterium | reverse complement strand
GATGCAGCCTACGCTGGCAGGCAGACCACCGGCAGGGATCTCCTGTCCGGTTACAGCCAGGATCAGCTGACGCTCACCCCCCTGAGGATACTTGGTAGGCAGTACCTTTACCTCAAAGGGAACATCACAGCCCTGCAGCAGACCATTCAGATGATCAGCTACATCCTGCTTGTTATCTTCCATGCAGATATAGCCCTTCTCAGCGCCGGCAGCTTTGATCATGGCGTTTACACCATTGATGATCTCCCAGCTGTGCTCCAGCAGCATGCGATGGTCGCAGGTCAGGAAAGGCTCACACTCAGCAGCGTTGATCAGAACATACTTGATAGGATCCTTAGGCTTGAACTTAACGTGGGAAGGGAAACCTGCACCACCCATACCGGTGATACCAGCATCCTCCATCATGCCAACCAGCTGTTCCTTAGTATATTCGGACAGATCCATCAGCTGATGACGATAAGGCTTGTCTTCTACAGGAGGCTGAACTTCATCTACCTCGATGACACAAACCGGAATCTCACGAGGTCCATTGGGAACCATCTTGATCTCCTTTACGGTACCGCTGACACTGGCGTGCAGCTTAACAGCAAAGAAGTTTGCAGGAGAACCGATCAACTGACCCTTTTCCACATGATCGCCAGCCTTAACCAGACACTCACAGATGCTGGGACCGGTCTGAGCCATGGAAATCTCTACCACTTTGGGGGTGTACTCGGTAATGGGCTTGGCATTGCTCAGGGCCTTGTCATAGCCATTGGTAGGATGAACACCACCGCGGAAAACGGTAAAATCTTGATTTTTCATCTCACAACGTCCTTTCGTTTGTTTTTGAACTATTTCACAACTTTAATAGTAACATCCTATTATATTTTTGTAAAGTGGTTATGCAAACATAAATTTGTAATTTTGTCCATGGGATTCTAGACAAATTGGACAAAATCAAACTCTCACAAAAAGGGAAGAGAACTTTCTATAATACTATAGAAAACTTCTCTCCCCTCTCTTTCCAGTTATTTACTGAGCCTGAGCCAGACAGTCAGCAACAGCGTTGATCACAGCCTTACTGGACATAGTAGCACCGGAAGCTACATCAACATCAGTAGACTGGGCAGTCATAATGCTGTCAGCTACCTTCTGTGCACCCTTGTCGCCCAGACCAGGGGTCTCACCAGGAGTATCCAGCAGGATCTCGGTGATCACACCATTCTCATCGATGGTCACGGTAACAGTTACCTTACCCATACCCTGAGCAGTGGCAGTGTAGGTGCCTGCCTTATAATTGCCACCGGAAGCAGCACCGGAACCGGAACCGCTGGCAGCCTGAGTCAGACAGTCGTTCACGGCATTGATTACAGCCTTACTGGACATGGTTGCACCGGAAGCAACATCTACATCAGTAGACTGGGCAGTCAAAATGCTGTCAGCTACCTTCTGGGCACCCTTGTCACCCAGACCGGGAGTCTCACCAGGAGTATCCAGCAGGATCTCGGTGATCACACCATTCTCATCGATGGTCACGGTAACGGTTACCTTGCCCATACCCTGAGCAGTAGCCGTATAGGTACCGGCCTGCCATGCACCCTCGGCAACGGTAGGAGCTTCTGTCTCTTCGGGAGCTTCCTTCAGACCGGCCTGTACCAGACAGTCATCAACAGCGGCCATAATAGCACGGCTGGCGAAAGAGCAGCCTGCTACAACGTCAACATCAGTACTCTGTGCAGCTACGATAGCAGCAGGGATCTGCTCCAGAGCGGGATCTGCAATACCAGCAGACTCGGTGGACTCCAGGATCTGTACAGCGGTGATCTCACCGTTTACGATGGATACCTGAACCTTTACATAGCCCACAAAGCCATCGGCCTGTGCAACATAAGTCTCTGCCTTAGGCTTGAACATGGTCACTACAAAAGCAACGACCATCATCACAGCGAAAAGCACCAGGCATTTATAGGCGCCAAGGAAACCTTGTTTCTTATTTTCCATAGTCACACTCTCCTATCTTAGGAAATGACCTTGAAACGGCAGGATTCCGCACAGGTGCCGCAGTTGGTACATTTCTCGTAATCGATCACAGGCAGATTCTCTTCCATGGTGATAGCGCCTTCAGGACACTTCTTGGAGCACAGGGTGCAGCCCAGACAGCCCACCTTGCAGACTTCCTTAACTTCCTTGGCAGTCTGATGATTGCTGCAGGCAACCACATGAGTTTTGGACTCGGGAACCAGCTCGATGATCTTCTTAGGACACTTGGCGGCACAGGCACCACAGCCTACGCACTTCTCACGGTCCACAACAGCTACACCGTTCTCTACGGTGATGGCGCCAAAGCTACAAGCTCTAGCACACAGACCGCAGGCGATACAGCCATAGGTACAAACCTTGCGGCCCTTCTCGTTGAGAGTTGCCACATCGTTGCTACCCTTACACTTAACGAATGCCTTCTTGCCTTCTACGTCAGCTACGTCACCGGCATCCACACCCATCACCTCAGCGATGGCAGCAGCGGCAGCAGCGCCACCTACAGGACAGGCATTAATGGGGGCAGTGCCCTCGAAAATAGCAGCCGCCAGACCATCACAACCAGGGAAGCCGCAGCCGCCACAGTTGTTACCAGGCAGACAGCCACGGATAGCAGCCTGCTTAGGATCGATCTCTACCGCGAAGATATGGCCAGTAACACCCAGCAGCAGGCCCAGAACCAGACCTACACCGCCAACTACTACGGTGGCCCATACAATATTCATAACATCCATTGCTAATACGATTCCAAACATCTCGAACCCTCCTTAAATGGCCAGGTTGGCAAAGCCAAAGAAGGCCATTGCCATCAGAGCGGCGGTGATCATAACAATGGGGGAACCCTTGAAGGGGGTAGGTACGTCGTTGTTTGCGTTTCTCTCACGGATACCAGCTAGGATAACGATGGCGATCAGGTAACCGAAAGCAGTACCGAAGCCGCAAACTACGCTCTGCCAGAAATTGTACTTGTTCTGTACGTTGGTCAGAGCCACACCCAGTACGGCACAGTTGGTGGTGATCAGAGGCAGATACACACCCAGAGCCTTGTACAGGGAGGGAACATACTTCTTAAAGAAAGATTCTACGATCTGTACCAGAGCAGCGATAACCAGGATGAACACGATGGTGTCCAGATAGGTGATGCCCAGAGCATCCAGCAGCAGATACAGGAAATAAGCTACAGCAGAGGCAACGGTAATAACGAATACTACAGCGCCGCCCATACCAACAGCTACGTCAGTCTTGGTGGATACACCCAGGAAGGAGCAGATACCCAAGAACTGGCTCAATACAACGTTGCTCAACAGAGCCGCCGTAATGGCGATAATAATCAATTCTCCCATGATCTAATCTCCTCTCTTAGTGACACTCGCCGCCACAGGACTCACAGTCGCTGGCGCAGCCCTTTTCTTCTCCGCCGTTGACACCGTTGGTGGCAGACTTCATCTTCAGCTTGTTCTGCAGAGCAGACAGCATAGCCAGTACCAGGAAAGCACCGGGAGCCTTGGTGATGATGCTGATAGGCTCAAATACAGCGCTGGCCTCGTAGATGGTGATACCGAAAGCGGTACCGGCACCCAGGAACTCACGAACCAGACCCAGGATCACCAGAGCCACGGTAAAGCCCAGACCCATACCAATACCATCACAAGCGGACATGGTCACAGTGTTCTTAGAAGCGTAGGCCTCAGCACGGCCCAGAATGATACAGTTAACTACGATCAGTGGAATGTACAGACCCAGAGACTGATACAGGCTGTAGGTGAATGCTTCCATGATGAAGTCAACCAAAGTTACGAAAGTAGCTACTACTACGATGTAAGCAGGCATACGTACGCCATCGGGAATGATCTTACGCAGTGCTGCGATCAGCATGTTGGACAGGATCAGAACCACGGTGGTGGAGATACCCATACCGGCGCCATTGATAGCGGAGGTAGTAACAGCCAGAGTAGGGCACATACCCAGCATCAGAACAAAGATAGGGTTCTCGCGGAGCAGACCATTATAAATCGCATCTAAATGTTTATTTTTCATGATTCTCTCCTCCCCCTTAGTTATTTTCGGTGCAGTACTGACCGAAGATGATACCGGCATTAACAGCACCGGTTACAGCGTTACTGGTTCTGGTAGCACCGGAGATAGCATTGATCTCAGTATCAGCAGCAGCACCGCCCTTTACAACAGAGAAAGCCTCTACCAGCTTGCCGGCAAACTGATCCTTGAACTCAGGCTCGCTGGCTCTGGAACCCAGACCGGAAGTCTCGGAGCTGGTCAGGATATCGATACCCATGGAGGTACCATCTACACCGTAACCATAAGCGATCACCAGCTCACCACCGAAACCGTTGGTGGAAATACTCATGGCATAACCGATCACATTACCAGCAGCATCCTTGGCAACCATCACATCAGTGATAGTCTCGCTGCAACCAGCAGCGGTCAGAACCTCGGGAGCCTTCTCCAGCAGAGCGGAGCCATCTTCAAACTGAGTATCCTGGCTGAAAATGGAACGGAAAGCAGCAGCCTTCTCTTCCATCTTTCTGGCCTGAATGATGGGGTTAGTGATATTAAAAGCAACACCCAGAAGCATACCGGAGATAATGGTGATAACAGTCAGGATCGCAGTGTCCTTCAAAATCTTCTTCATATCCATAATCAGGCAGCCTCCTTTTCTTTCACAGGCAGGTACTTGTCGATCAGCGGGATCAGCAGGTTGCATACCAGGATAGCGTAGGTCACGTTCTCAGGAGTAGAGCCCATGGTACGGAATACGCCGGTCAACAGACCCAGCAGAGCGCCGTAGATCACCTGACCCAGAACGTTCTCAGGATTGATCACCAGGTCGCTGGCATAGAATGCAGCAGCAAATAGGAAGCCGCCGCCCAGCACCTGAGCACCTATGTAGTTCATGTCAAAGCCATGACCACCGAAGATGCCTACGAAAGCTACAAATACAGCTACGTAAACGACAGGAGTCACGATCTTGGCAGCCTTGCGGATCACCAGATAGATGAAACCAATCAGAATAGCGATGGCAGATACCTCGCCCAGACAGCCATTTACAGTACCGATAGCCATATCAGTCAGGTTAGGCATATTGCCAGCCTGCAGAACAGCCAGAGGAGTGGCAGAAGAAACGCCATCCACGGTAAAGGTAGTCATGGGAGTAGCAAAGGAGATCTGCATAAAGCAGCGGGCAGCCAGAGCAGGCAGCATGAAATGCTGGCCATAACCGCCGTACAGCATAACAACAACGATGGTGGCGAAGGCGCCGCCCAGGATCGGTACATACAGAGCCACGTCAGCAGGCAGGGTCAGACCCAGCAGCAGTCCGGTCACAACAGCAGTACCATTGGTGATGCCGCGCTCTCTCTTTAAGCACACATCGTAAACCAGTTCCGACAGCACGCAGGCCAGTACGGAAACGGTGATGACTTTGATCGCGCTGAATCCGAAATGGTATGCTGCAAACAATACAGCAGGGATCAGGGCGATCTCCATGTCAAACATCAGCTTGCTCCACTGGGCAGCAGTCTTGACACGGGGTGAAGTTTTCACACGCAATGAATCACTCACTTTTTGCACCTCTTTCTTAGTTTTTCATTTTGTGGAATGCCTTGCATGTACTCCTGCGCCCGCCCGTAAAATAACGTGGGCGAAACAGTGCACAAAGGCACACCACAAAATGTTCCACTATCAAGTATATCGCATGGACAAAAAAACGCAAGTTTCGTTTTTTATATAACGAGGTTTTTGGGGAAAGTTCGACAAAAAATACAAAGCTTGTGGATAGGAAATGGGAGTGAGTGGCGGATGGCTCCCAGGCACGCTCTCGCTCCGGCGCAGCGCAACGGCACTAAGGTCCTATCCTCAGCTTCGCAGAGTCTATGGCCTAAGGGCCGGCGGTGCGCAAGGGCCTGATCCGCCATCCCCACTCACCACTTTTCCTATGCACTGCGCTTCACGTGAACAAATCGTACTTACTAACATGTTACTATTATAAATATTTCTTCGAACCACGTAAAATTATCGTAGAAAGCAACTCGCATTGCGCACGATATATTTTTTCTGTGTTTCTCTTCTATCTTTTCTTTTCATTTCATTGTATAATAGAAGCAATCGATCACAAAGGAGGTTTCCATGAAGCAGCAAGAATACTGGGAGAGTGTTTCTCCTACCAAGAACTTTACTACGCCCTTTCAGGCGGAGGAATTTTGTCAGTATGTAGCTAAAGACAGTCTGGTTTTGGATGTGGGCTGTGGATATGGCCGTACATTGCAGGAGCTGCATGGCCTGGGATATCAAAATCTGATGGGCATGGACTTCGCGGAAGGCATGATCCGTCGTGGGCAGTCCCTCTATCCTTATCCGGATCTGCGTGTCATGGAGCATGCTGCCATCGATCTTCCGGATCACAGTGTAGATGCGGTGATTTTGTTTGCCGTCATTACCTGCATCTGGAACAGCGAGGAACAGCGTAAGTTGATCCAGGAGATCCGTCGCGTGCTAAAGCCCGGCGGCATCCTGTATATCAACGATTTTCTTCTCAACGAAGATCAGCGCAATCGAGATCGTTATGCCAAATTTGCCGATAAATATGGCGTCTTTGGTGTCTTTGAATTACCGGAAGGGGCTATCTGTCGCCATCATGACGTTTCCTGGATCCAGGAGCTTTTGCAGGACTATGAACAGCTTCAGCTCCAGCCACTGACCTTTACCACTATGAACGGCAATAAATCCAACGGTTTCTTTTATATCGGACGAAGATAATGAACAAAGCGAGTATGGAATCCTCTTCCACACTCGCTTCTCTTTTCTCTCATATTTTTTACAACTTTTCTGCAAGCTTTTTATAGCATTTTTTATCTACCGCTTTTCTGTCTGCCGCTTTCTCTGCCCGTATCTTAATACAGATCCAGTTCCGGCGGCACATCGATCTCATCGGAGACATACTTGCCATTCTTTTTGCGCTGGCGCACGCACTCAGTCAACAGATACTCGATCTGACCATTTACCGAGCGAAAATCATCTTCTGCCCAGGCAGCGATGGCATTGTACAGCTTGGCAGACAATCGCAGCGGTATTTGCTTTTTCTGCGCGTCTTTTTTGCTGATCTCACTCATATCTGGGATTCCTTTCTCGTTAATACAGGCTGCCGGAATTTACCACAGGCTGGGCATCATGATTGCCACACAGTACCACCAGCAGGTTGGAAACCATGGCTGCCTTACGCTCTTCGTCCAGTTCTACCACATTATTTTCATTGAGACGCTCCAGAGCCATCTCCACCATGCCTACGGCACCGTCTACGATCATCTTGCGGGCATCGATGATAGCGGAAGCCTGCTGACGCTGCAGCATCACGGCAGCGATCTCAGGGGCGTAAGCCAGATAGGTGATGCGGGACTCGATGATCTCGATACCGGCCTCATCCACACGAGCCTGGATCTCGTCACGGATGCGGGCAGCTACCACTTCGCTGGAACCACGCAGGCTGCCGTCGTCTGCATTACCGTCACCAGTAGTATCCACATTGGGAGCCACATCGTAAGGATATACACGAACTACATTTCTCAGAGCGCTGTCACACTGGAGAGACAAAAACTCTTTGTAGTTGTCCACATTAAATACCGCCTTGGCAGTGTCCACGATACGCCAGGTCACAGCAATACCGATCTCGATGGGATTACCCAGACAGTCATTGATCTTCTGGCGGGCATTGTTCAGTGTCATGATCTTCAGAGAGATCTTATTGCTGGGAGTCTCCTGCGCCACCACTGCACCATTGGTAGCAATATTCAAAACAGAATTGCCACGGTTACTATCCACATCGCCACTCTGATTCAACTTGGTCTTAGCTGCAGGGTTCACACTGGAGCAGAAAGGATTTACAAAATAGAAACCATCCTCCTTCAAGGTACCTACATACTTACCAAACAGAGTCAATACCAGAGCCTCCTGAGGCTTTAACACCTTCAGACCGCAAGCAGGGATCCATCCCAACAGAACGGCAATGATACCAGGCGCCAATAACACGACACCGATCCCTTCCCCGTTATCCAACAGAATGCCACCACTTACGATGGCTGCAATAGCTACAATATACAGGGCGATGATCCCCAGCAAAACAACCATACCATTCTTCTTACCCTGTAATACGATCTCCTGCGTATACTCGTTCTTCATACTATGTCCTCCTTTTGATGATAAAACGAAGTTGCAATTTGTTTGATATCAAAATAATATCATTTTATATTCTATTTGTCAAGCACATCACACAACTTCTCTCTTGAGACTTGTCCAAATATATAGTAAGCTTATTATCAGTAGCAATTGCGCATTGAATATGTATGATATAGCAACATGTGCGCGATACCGTATTATCGTGCTTCATGATAGAAAGGAATTTTTATGAAAGTTACTTATATCTCTCATAGCGGCTTTGCCGTGGAATTACCCTCTGCCACTCTGCTCTTTGATTATTACAAGGGTCAGATCCCGGACTTTCCCACAGACAAGCCTTTGTTTGTATTTTCCAGTCATTCTCATGGTGACCATTTTGTCCCTCAGGTGTTTGATCTGGCCAAGCAATATCCTCAAGTCCATTATATCTTTTCCCACGATATCTGGTTGATGCGCAAAAAGCACACCCGCGCCGGTGTTTTGGAGGAGTGTTTTACTTCTGCCACCTATCTGCGTGCCCATGAGACCAAAGCCTTTCCTTCTGGCATAACTGTCTCCACTCTGCGCTCCACCGATATGGGCGTGGCATTCCTGGTAGAGTGCGATGGTTTGAAAATCTATCATGCCGGTGATCTCCACTGGTGGGCATGGCCTGGAGACACCAAGCAGAATATCAACAACATGACCGCCAACTATCAGCGGGAAATCGCTGCTCTCCATGCACTACTGAACGGCACCGCTGACACTTTAGCAGCCTCTTCTATGGGCGCTCCTCTCCTGGATCTGGCCTTTTTGCCGCTGGATGGCAGACTGGAAGAAAATTATGCCCTGGGAATAGAATACTTCCTTCAGGCAATTCCGGTACACCATGTGTTCCCCATGCACTTTTGGGATAAGTACGATGTCATTTCAAATTATCTTGAAAAATACAACAACTCAAACCAAGATCAATCCGATACTACTTTCACCCCTACCGTTTATTCTATTGGTCATGAAGGACAGTTCTGGCGAATTAACACCTGATTAAACTTTGTACTGAATTGTGCTTTTTTCAGTTCTCCCCTAGACGTGGTAGACTTTTAGTCCGGTGTGTGCTATAATAAGTCCTGCAAAAGGAAACCGATCTCATTCACCTTATCGTTTTATCTTAAGACAAGGAGTGATGAAGATGTATTTAACGAACGAGGATTTGAATGCCATTGCTGGTATTATGAATGCCAGTCTGGAACCTATTCGCGAAGATATTCGCGAACTGAAACATGATGTAGCTGTACTCAAACAAGATACGATCATTGTTAAGCAGGACATTGCCGAGCTTAAGCAGGATGTTGCTGTGCTCAAGCAGGAAATGATCGTTGTCAAGCAGGACATCATTAACATGAAACAGGATATCACTAACATGAAACAGGATATCACTAACATGAAACAGGATATCACTAACATGAAGCAGGATATCTCCACTCTCAAGCACGAGACGCAAACTCTCCGCACAGATCTGACACAGGTTCGACTCAATCAAGAGGTGACCATTCTGCCTCGCCTGGGCACTATTGAGAGTTGCTATTTGGACACCTATCGCCGATATGTGGGAGGTATCGCGCAACTGGATCAGCTGCAGCAAGATGTAGATATTTTAAAATCTACCGTTGCAATCCATAGCCAGAAGCTGGAGTCTATCGCCTGATCTGACCCATCAAAAAAACCGCCGAGAAGTGACTTCCCGGCGGTTTTGTTATTTATTATCAGACTAAGCTCACAAATCGACTATATACTTTAGAACATAAATTCATACTGAATGGTATGATGATATCTCTCATTCGCCTCCAGGATCTGAGGATCCAATTCGGGCATATTGATGGCATTGGGGAAGGCCTGGCACTCCAGAGCGATGGCGCAGCGATCAGAAGACTGTACTCCACCGTCCAGCTTATAAGCATCACCGATAAAACCACCGGAATATACTACCATGCACTGGCCGCTAGTGCTCTTGATCTTAACACCACGACCGCTGGCCTCATCTTCCATCTGCAGCAGTACTTCACCGGCAACGGCAGCCTCTCTCACATCAAAGGCATGATCGATACCCTTGCCATTTACTACCTGCACATTATCAGGATAGGCATCCACCGCCGCCTGGATAGTCTTACCTTCACGGAAATCAAAAGGACTGTCCTCAACACTGTCCAGACCTACCGGCCAATTCTTCTCATCCAACTGCATATAATTAGGCGCGGCAATGGTCAGCTTCTGATTCCAGGCAGACTGGCTGAAATCACCGGAGAAGTTAAAGTAAGCATGGTTGGTCATATTTACATAGGTGTCGCGATCAGATACAGCATCATAGTCTACCGTCAGACGATTTTCATTGTCCAAAGTATAGGTAGCAGAGAAAATACGGGTACCGGGGAATCCCTCCAGATCATCAGGCAAAATGGTAGTCAAACCAACCTTGGCCACACCATCACGGGCATACGCCTGCATAACGATCCACTCCAGGAAAGAAGCGCAGATCGTACCGCCATGCAAACAACTAAAACCTCTGTCATTGGCAGTCAGAGGATAGATCTTGTTGCCGATGGCGAAACGGCTGCCGGCAATACGGCCAGCCACAGGAGCCACACTGGCACCAGCATACAGAGTGTTGCCGGCATAATCGGCCATATCTTCAAAATTCAGGCACACATTGACAGTGCCACCCTGCCCATCAGGCAGATCCACACGCTGCAAAGCAGCACCCATGGTACCGATCTGCACGGACATACCATTCTCGTTTTCTAATTTGTAGGCAACGATCTTGCCGTTCTCTACGATTTTTGTGATCTTCATGATATCCTCCCTCGCCAAAAAGCAATACATCAGCTATTAGGCTTATTATATTTACATATATTCAACTGTAACTATAGTACGATTTCTCATGCGATACAATAGCTAATTTGCATATCATTGCTCAGAGATTCTTGCCGCCAATTCTTCCAGATACATCCACCGCTCCATCTTCTCTTCCAGTGCTGCTTCTGCCTCTTCCTTCTCTGCCATCAGCTTATTTAACTTGATGAAATCGCTGGACGCCTTTACAATATCTTTTTCCAGTTGAGCGATCCTATCTTCCAAAGTGGCCATATCACCCTCAATGGTTTCGTAATCCTTCTGCTCTTTGTAGGTAAATTTCAGTTTCTGAGGGCCACGACTGCGCTGAGATTTGCCGGATGCACCACTATCTGTCCCAGCAACCATACCACTGCCAGACTTCATTGCCGATTTAGCCATCTGTTCTGCTTCAGCCGCTTCCTTCTCTGCCTCCATGCGCAGAGCATAGTCGGTATAACCACCCTCATGCTGACGAAGCTTTCCTCCCTCTTCAAAGGCAAAGAGACGCTTCATGGTGCGGTCCAGGAAATAACGATCGTGAGATACGGCGATAACGATACCCTCGTAGTGATCCAGATAATCTTCCAAAATAGTCAACGTCGTAATATCCAAATCATTAGTGGGCTCGTCAATAAACTGGAGCCTATCTCCGAAAAGCCTTGGTTTTGCTAAGCCTAACAGCATACACTATTGTACTTACTGTATATTTTAATTATATCAAAAATTTATAGTTTGTCACTCGTATGTATTATATTGGGATACTAATTTAGCTTCAACTATTACACATGCGCATCTTCATATGAGAGCAAATTGTACGCCTTTAAAATTTCATACAATTTTGAATAGTCAGCATTTATAAGATTCTCATTTCCTATATAGTTATTTGAGAGTCCTTCCTCTTTTTTATAAACTAAACATCCGACTCTATCTCCAATTCTTATAGGTACCTTGTAAGACTTTAGCACATCATACTCCATTAGGTTCATACTTTCTATACATGAAATATCTTTTTGTACCTTATCTTTCTCCTCTTTCCACCGAACTTTCTTCATGCGTTTTTTTAATTCATAAATTGCAGCCCCTTGTGTTATAAATTCTAGCTCTTTATCTTTTGAAATAATCAATTGAGCATTATACTCAACAATAAGTTTACTTACAGCCTCTATTTCATGTTTTAAAAAGGCTTTCTCATACTTTCGGCAATCTGATATGATTTTACTATGTTTAACTAGCGGCATCGAAACTATAAGCAGGATTACAAAAAACAACATAAGAATTGTCCAAACATAGTTACTCTTATTATTGGATATCTCCAATAATAATGCTGCAATAGCTGATTGCCCAATTCCAAATATGTTCTGAAGATATTCATCCAAAAACTTAAGTTGCACTTCCAAATATTCTTTTCTATTAATTAGTTTTTCACCTTCTCTTTTCTTTACCAGCTGACTAATATCACCACCATCCGTATAATACAGATTTATCGTTTGAATTCCCCTATCATAATATAATTGTCCATTACCTACGCATCGATAACATTCGTCTATATTAGCAAATGTAGCATCTCCTGAATACTTAATTCTATTAAGAGTTCTATAGACGAACAAGAATAAAAAGCGCAAAAAAGAAATCATAAACATCAATCCCACGATAATGCCTATAGACATTACTCGTAGATTTCGGTCCAAAAGTACAGCACCAATGACTTCTTCAAATGAAGTTGAAACAATCACAGTACTCAAACAGCAAAAAAAGGCCAATACAGCTAACACCAACACATTTGCAAATACACTAAATTTTCTTACAATCTTTTTCATTAGCTTCCTCCACTAACCATTATTTTTCCCATGTACATTCAAATAGTCCTCCAACTGTTTAGATAATAAATTCAGCTTAAAGCTTAATATATCCATTTAAACGAATACCGCAAAAAGTTTCATCTTTAGTCATTGCGAACTTCTCCTAATCATCGTTAAAACTAGGTACGACATTGTTTTCTCACTGCTCCGCAATCTTCGCCGCCAGCTCCTCCAGGTACATCCACCGCTCCATCTTCTCTTCCAGAGCAGCTTCTGCCTCTTCCTTCTCTGCCAACAGCTTATTCAGCTTGATAAAATCACTGGATGCTTTAGCGATCTCCTTTTCAAGGTCAGCGATCTTATCCTCCAGAGCTGCCATATCGCCTTCGATAGTCTCGTAATCCTTCTGTTCTTTGTACGTGAACTTTAGCTTCTGAGGGCCACGGCTACGCTGCCCTTTTTCAGCAATCGGTGCATTTGACTTTGCGGCACTGCTTGTTTTTGCGGTCTGCTCAGCTTCGGCGGCCTCCTTCTCAGCAGCTTTATGCAGAGCATAGTCTGTATAGCCACCCTCATACTGACGCAGCTTACCACCTTCCTCAAAGGCAAAGATACGCTTCATGGTACGATCCAAGAAATAGCGGTCATGGGATACTGTCACAACAATACCATCATAGTGATCCAAGTAATCCTCCAGGATGGTCAATGTAGCAATATCTAAATTATTGGTCGGTTCGTCGAGTAAAATGAAGTTC
>JAFYLG010000168.1 GCA_017537225.1 Lachnospiraceae bacterium | reverse complement strand
GACGGTATGTACTACTGCTGTGATCAAAGCGGTCACACCTTCCGATCCCACGATGGACTGCTGCTCTTTGGTGGTCTGGGCCACCGCACCGGCAAGCTACAGCCCGGCGATGCCTACCGCCGTCTGTGGCATACTGCTCGTCAGTGGTATCCTCGCGCAGCCTGTATCGCTCACTGGTCCAACGAAGATGCCATGCCCCATGACAACGTCCCCTTTATCGGGCAATTTTCCCTGTGGATGCCCCATGCTTACGTCGCCACCGGCTTCCAAAAATGGGGCATGACCGGAGCCATGACAGCTGCTGCCGCCCTGGCAGATCAGATTCTGGGCCGGGAGAAGGATTCCTATAACATTTATCGTCCCCAGCGCATGTCACTGGCAGGAGCTGGGCCCTTCTTTACTGACTTGGGCCATTCCATCCTCCATCTGGCGCTACAGAAACCTTTCGCCCCTCACGACAAGCAAAAAGCCATCGACAAAGGCTTTGGTCCCACCTGCAGCCATCTGGGATGCACCCTGTCCTGGAACCCAGCAGACCGCACCTGGGATTGCCCCTGCCACGGATCCAGATATACGGAGGATGGGGAGCGGATGGCTGGGCCGGCATGTGAATGTATGTCTGGGATGTGGGATTCATAATTCTTGTTGTATACTTGAGATTTACCCCTCATTTATCATTTTGTACCATTCGTCCGTAATCCTTATCCATCTTTACGTACGAATTACTTGAAATGTAAAAAAGAGGGGTACTTTTTTTCGCCTTATTACGTACCTAAATGCATAAAGCAACAAATTCCACGTAATTATTATGCTTCATTACGTACAAGAACTGCACATAATATAAAAAAGTACGTAATTCCTTTGGTTTTTTACAGCCCAAAACCACCAAATCCATAAAATGGTAAGTAATTATTCCCATTGTTACCGCCCATATTTAAAAAACAATCTATGAATTGTAAACCAAAATTTCACCATTATTTCCACCAAAATTCTCATAATGAATGACACTGCTTTGAAGGAAACAAAAAAATATGCATAGATACGCTAACCGTACCTATGCATATCTACATAGCATTCTCTCATTTCACAAGTGTTCCACCCCACTCTACCACTGTGAATCCTTCCCTCACAAATGCCTCCCACGCCTGAGGCTCCATCTCCACATACACCGGCGAAGACTTGGCTGCCATAAATACACGCAGCACACTGTCTGGCTGAGGATCCACCTTCAGCCAAGCCAGATCCGTGTAAACATCCGTCTGGAAACTAATAATATTGTAAGGATTATTCTGCATCTGTGGCAGCCAATACACAATAAATTCATTGTACTCTCTGGGTGTCAGCCCCATCTGCGGCAGGATCTCCTGTAAAAATACCGCCGTATCCTCGCCGGCCACACAGTAACCTTTAGAGAAATCAAACTTCACACTCTCAGGAACCCCTTCCCAGAAAAGATAACTGTACTCCCTGCCATCGGAATGATCGATCAGAGTGCCATCGGGTCGGGCGGTGACCTGCCAGGAAACCATATCACGCTGATGATCCTTCTCAGTCTCTGTTTTCAGAATCCTGACATCGTTTTGTACCATGCCAGCCGGATACAACACGGTCAAATCCCCTTGATATGCGATCTGGACATCCACCGCCATCTCCCGCTCCGGATAAAGGTAAATCACTGGCTTGTCTGTGGTCTGAGGTTGCAGTGCATTAAACCCAAACCATGCTAATACCCCCAGCACCAATATTAACTTCAAAATATCCCACCGTCTATTATAATCCATGGTCAACCTCCCATTTTGAAATACTGTTTTGCGTATCTTCTTACTCCACCGTAAACCGTACCCACTCTGCCTCTGCGGGACAACCACTGATCACCTGATCACCATCAATGATCACCTGGCAATCATTCAATGCATGATATAGAATCGAATTCCACTCATAGACCTCTTTTACCTGACCATCCTGAGTCAATTGATAATAAGTCAAAATCCGTCGCGAGGTAGGAATATCGTGAGCATACGATGTGCCTGCCCACAAAATATCATCGTCCAGCACTTCAAAGACCTGAATTTCCTCACAGAAAGGAAGTTCCCACATCGATACAGGATTTCCCTTAATATCGATGCGATACATTATCCCCTTATGAAAATATACCACATCGCCCCAGGCAAATTTGGCCTCTGCGCTTACATTAAGTTTCTCATAGGGCTCTTGAGGAACGATTTTTTGTAGGTCATGTTGATCCGCATCGTACCACCACAAAGTGACCTGATCCCGATTAACGGTGGCCTGGAATAACAACTGATTGCCATAGGCATCCAGTAAATCCACGGAAAACGACTCGAACGGAAGCGAATTTACCGTTTCACCGTTCTCTCTCATAATGATATACAGCGGTTTTTCATATCCACTAAACACCAGATAGTCATCCAGAGCCATCACAGATGTATACTCACGCAATCGTTCCAACTCCGTTACCATTCCAGTCTTCATATTCACTAGGAGGGGCAGCCTGTCACTTCTACGCACCAACAGCTGATCTCCCATCACCGCCCAGATGCTGCTGACACGACTCAAAAAGAAATCCTGTACACTATCCCACAATGCAGGCCTTTCCATCGTGTATACTTTGGTCGTCTGATCCGTTTCAGGATCCCATCGATAGATACTTTTACCTTTTTCATAGAAAAATGCCTGATTTTCTTTCGACCATAGGGGGACTGTTCCTTCAGGAAAACGATGGATCCGTGTATCATCGCCTTCTTCATCCTGCCACAATTCATAGTAGTACCAGCGCATCAAAACGCTGTCACTGGTCGTATAATAATTCTTGTCATTGATTCGATACATTCCCACAAAGTACCGCTCCTGCAATCCGCCAGAGCCGCCCCGAGATCCCATAGCAATGATACAAATAACAGCAACAACTCCGATCACCAAGTTTCTCATCAGCTTCCATACAGAAAACTTCTTTTTCGTACATTCTTCCATTCGGCATCCTCGCTTCCTTTTCTTTCCATATTATTTATCATGATTATACCATACATAGTTGCACTTTTTAATTAAATTTCTATTACATTTTCTCCATTTTTGTCACATTTGCCTCTTCCCCTCTTCTCTATTTCCATGTATAATAATTAGGATATTGACACACATTCCACACACGAGGAGGATACCCATGAGACATGTGATCAGTCCACTGGATTTTACTGTCGAGGAGTTGGATCAGCTGCTTGATCTGGCCAATGACATCGAACATCATCGTGAGAAATATGCCCACGCCTGTGATGGCAAGATTTTAGCCACCTTGTTTTATGAGCCCAGTACCAGAACCCGTCTGAGTTTTGAGTCCGCCATGCTTCGCATGGGTGGTAAGGTACTTGGTTTTTCTTCTGCCTCCAGCAGCTCTGCTGCCAAGGGCGAAAGTGTTTCCGATACCCTGCGCATGATCTCCTGCTACGCAGACATCTGCGCCATGCGTCATCCCAAGGAAGGTGCTGCCCTGGTTGGTTCCATGGCCGCTTCTATCCCTGTGATCAACGCCGGTGACGGTGGTCACCAGCATCCCACCCAGACCTTGACCGATATGCTGACCATTCGCTCTTTAAAGGGCCGTCTGGACAATATGACCATCGGTCTGTGCGGCGATTTGAAGTTTGGCCGTACCGTACACTCTCTGATCAACGCCATGGTGCGCTACCCCGGTATCCGTTTTGTGCTGATCTCCCCCAAGGAGCTGCGCATCCCCGACTACACCCGTGAGAATGTGTTGGAGGCCAATGGCATCCCTTACGAAGAGGTTACCAGCCTGGATGAGGCTATGCCCAAGCTGGACATTCTGTACATGACCCGCGTACAGCGTGAGCGTTTCTTCAACGAGGAAGAATACATCCGCATGAAGGACTGCTATATCCTGGATAAGGCCAAAATGGCTCTGGGCAAAGAAGACATGCTGGTTCTGCATCCCCTGCCCCGCGTCAATGAGATCTCTGTGGAGGTCGACAGCGATCCCCGCGCCGCTTACTTCCGTCAGGTACAGTTCGGCGTATATGTTCGTATGGCATTGATCCTGACCCTGCTGGGTATTCAGGTACAGTAAAGGAGGTTTTCCCATGTTAACTATCAGTGGTTTGAAAGAAGGCATCGTACTGGACCATATCCAGGCAGGCAAAGCCATGAAAATCTACAAATATCTGGGTCTGGATGAACTGGATCACCAGATCGCCATCATCAAAAACGCCCCCAGCAAGAAGATGGGCCGCAAAGACATCATCAAGATCGACGGTGCTCTGGATCTGGATTTGGATGTGCTGGGCTATATCGATCACAACATCACCGTAAATATTATCCGCGACGATGTGATCGTAGAGAAAAAGACCCTGAAGCTGCCCAAAAAGATCACCAACGTGATCCGCTGCAAAAACCCTCGCTGCATCACCAGCATCGAGCAGGAGCTGCCCAATATCTTTGTCCTGGCAGATGAAAAAGACAAGACCTACCGTTGCCTGTACTGCGAAGAAAAGTACGGCCAGACCGGTCACTAATCAACAAATATAACGAGCTTGCGACGCTCACATTGACCTCCGGCGTTTTTACACGCCTATGCTGACAGTTTTGTGACATCTCAGTTCGCTATCGCATCAGTATATCAAGGCAGTATGCCCGGAGAAATCCTGGCATACTGCTTTCCTGTTGTCTGATGCACTATATATACAATAAGGAGACGATAACACTATGACTATTGCAGAAGAAAGCTTACAGCTTCATTATGAAGCCAAGGGCAAGATCCGCATCACCCCCGCCGTTGCCACCGCCAACTCTCACGATCTGGCTCTGGCTTACACTCCCGGCGTAGCCACCCCCTGTCTGGAGATCCAGAAGGATGTAAACAAGTCTTACGAGCTGACCCGCCGTAACAACCTGGTAGCCGTTATCACCGACGGTACCGCTGTACTGGGTCTGGGTGACATCGGCCCTGAGGCTGGTATGCCTGTTATGGAAGGCAAGTGCGTTCTGTTCAAG
>JAFYLG010000167.1 GCA_017537225.1 Lachnospiraceae bacterium | reverse complement strand
CGCAGTCAGTTAAAACAGGATCTGAAACGTGGTCTGGTCACTGTCAATGGTCAGGTAGAGAAAACTGCTGACCGCAAAGTGGACCCCTCTGTGGACAAGGTGACTTACGCTGGTGAGGATGTATCCTATGTGGCCTATGAGTACTATCTGCTTCATAAGCCGGCAGGCTATATTTCTGCCACCGAGGACCGCAGACAGGAGACGGTGTTGGATCTGATCGCAGACCGCAGCCGTGATGATCTGTTCCCGGTAGGGCGACTGGATAAGGATACGGAAGGTCTGTTGCTGATCACCAATGATGGTGATTTGGCTCATCGTCTGCTTCATCCCAAAAAGCACGTGGATAAGACATATTTTGCCAGAGTGCGGGGCAGAGCTACCCAGGAGATGGTGCAGGCGTTTGCCGACGGACTGGATATCGGAGATGATAAGCCTACGCTGCCGGCTGTTATGGAGATCGTATCTATCGGTGGACGATCTGTGGTGGTTACGGAGGAAGGTTCTCAGGAAGAAATAGAGACCTCTGAGGTAAAAATCACCATTCGGGAAGGTCGTTTCCATCAGGTCAAGCGTATGATGGAGGCAGTAGGATCGGAAGTGTTGTATTTGAAACGCCTGACTATGGGCCCCTTACAGCTGGATGAAGATCTGGCTTTGGGAGAATACCGTCCACTGACCGAAGACGAAAAACGTGCTTTGGGTGTAAAAGAACAGTAAAGGTCATGAGAACGTTCGATTTGTAATATCGGACGTTCTTTTTTGATACAGAATAGCATGGTCAGTGCTTGTGGAGTTACCGTTAGAATGTAGTTGAATATTTGAGAAAAATCAGCTAAACTATAGACAGAAACTGTAGAAAGTACAGTTTTTGTAATGACCAAGTAATGAGGTGATAGGATTTGAAGTTTGGTCAGTATCAAACTGCCGATACAGACGACGTGAAAATGCGGCGCAAGGCAGAGGAACAGTATCGAAATCAAAAGGCCCACGTGGAAGCACAGAAGGCAGACCTGTTGAAAAAACAGCGTAAGATCCAGGAGTGCCAGGAGCAGATCCGACGTATGGATCGCTATGCGGAGCGTTGTCTGCTGGATGGTCAGGAAGCGAAAGCCGGTGTCTATCTGGAACGAAAGGTAGAGTGGCAGAACCGTCTGGCGATATTGATCGAGGAAGCAGGGTTTCAGGTGACGGAAGCAGCCGTTTCCGGATCTGTTGAAACGATTGGTGAGGATCCGCACAATGACTTGAGTCAAGCAGTTTACAAAGTAGAGTAAACAGTCTATGATAAGGAGGAGATAGATATGGGATTTATTAGAAATCAGTTGGCAAATGTAGTGGAGTGGGAAGAGTATCGCAGTGATGTCCTGTTTTGGAAATGGCAGCAGGATGAGATCAAAAAAGGCAGTAAGCTGATCATTCGTCAGGGTCAGGATGCCATCTTCACTTTCAATGGCAAGGTAGAAGGTGTATTCCAGGATGAGGGCAGCTATGATATCGAGTCTGAGATCATTCCTTTCCTGAGCACCCTGAAGGGCTTTAAGTTTGGTTTCAACTCTGGCATGCGTGCTGAGGTTGTATTTATCAATACCAAGGAGATCCCTATGAAATGGGGAACCAGAAATGCCATCAATCTGCCTGCGGCAGGTCTGCCTGGTGGTATGCCTATCCGTGCCTTTGGTACTTACAACTGCTATGTGGCAGATGCTCAGATGCTGATCGAAAAGGTTGCAGGTATCAAGCAGCAGTTTACCATAGAAGAGGTAAAGGAACGTGTAGATTCCATGCTGAATCAGCTGCTGATGAAGTGGATCAGCAAAGAGGGCAAGGATATGTTCAATCTGCAGGCCAATGCCTTTGATATCGCTAAGGGTATCTGCGAGGACCTGGACATGGAACTGCAGAAGATCGGTATCGGTATTGTTGATTTCGTGATCTCCAGTGTATCCTATCCTGAAGAAATCGCCAAGATGCAGGAGAAGGCCGCCGCTCAGAGTATGGTGGGCGACATGGCCAAGTACCAGCAGATGGCTATGCTGGATGCCATGGCCAATGGCGGTAATGGTGGCAATGGCGGCAGCAGTGTGGCTTCCGATATGGTACAGCTGCAGATGGGTATGATGATGGGCCAGCAGCTGATGGGTCAGATGAATCAGACCATGCAGGGTGGCCAGATGGCTCAGCCTGCTCAGGGCGGATATGCTTCTCAGGCTCCTGCCGGCGGTATGAATTTCTGTCCTAACTGCGGCACCAAGACCACTGGTGGCAATTTCTGCTCTAACTGTGGTCAGAAGCTGAACTAACAGCCAGGGCCCGATAGAATGGAGCCATGGACATTGTCCATAAAAAAGATACAGACATAGAAATGATAATAAAAAAGGATGCTTCTTTTGGGAAGCATCCTTTTGGCGTATGTGGATTTGATTTTTTATATGGTCCCTTAGGCTTTTTTGGCCGGCAGACGTTCATACATCTGGGTGTATTCGTAGATCTTGCGGGCCAGAGCGGGAGAAGCCTCACCGGGAAGCATACGCCACTGCCAGTTGCCGGTGGAAGTGCCAGGAGTATTGATGCGAGCTTCGGCGCTCAGTCCCAGATAATCCTGGATCTGTGCTACAAACAGGTCTGCTACACTGGACATACCACCGCGGATCATACCCCAATGGAAGCCTTCCTCATGGCTGAGATTTAGGTAGCGGCGGGCGTAGGTGACACTTTCGGGCGTAGCAGATTCTTTCCACTGACGGACAGTTTCGTTATCGTGGGTACCTACATAGCAGACGCAATTGCGGGAGTAGGTGTGAGGCAGATAATTGCCAGGTTCGCGGACATCAAAGGCAAATTCCAGGACTTTCATGCCGGGCAGACCAGAGTCGGCCAATAGCTGATAGACTTCGGGAGTAAGGAATCCCAGATCCTCGGCAATAAACTGGGTTCCGTGGAACCAGCTGGTCAGCACACCTACCAGCTTCATGCCGGGCCCTTTGCGCCAGTGACCATTTTTGGCGGTGGTATCTCCGTAAGGGATAGTCCAGTAACTTTCCATGCCACGAAAATGGTCAATACGGATCACATCAAACAATTTGCGGGCACCGTCCACGCGACGGATCCACCAGCCGAAACCATCGGCTTCCATGCGGCCATAATCATAGAGAGGATTGCCCCACAACTGTCCGTCGGCACTGAAAGCATCCGGAGGACAACCTGCCACTTCGGTGGGAATATTGCCTTCGCCCAGTTGGAAAAACTGGGGTTCAGCCCATACATCGGCAGAGTCCAGAGCCACATAGATGGGCAGGTCGCCGATGATCTGGATCCCTTTGCTATGGACATAGTCTTTTAATTGATTCCACTGACGGTAGAAGAGATATTGCAGATAAGTATAAAATTGTACGTCATCTTTCAGCAGTTTACCATAGCGCTCTATGGAGCCTGGGCGGCGCAGACGGATGTCTTCATCCGGCCAGTCCAGCCAGCTTTGCATGCCAAAATGCTTTTTTACTGCCATAAACAGGGCGTAATCCGGCAGCCAGGCATTGTCTTTCACAAAAGCATCTACCTGTGCTTTTTCTTTGGCGTAGCCAGCCTGATAAGCCTTGCGCAGGATGGGAAAGCGAGTCTCATACAGCTTGCCATAGTCGATACGACGAGGGGAGGAGTCCTGGACATGGTCATCCAGGTCAGCTTCCGTCAGCAGACCGTCTCGCACCAGCAATTCCAGATCGATGAAATAGGGATTACCTGCGTAGGTGGAAAAACTCTGGTAGGGGCTGTCTCCCTGGCTGGTAGGACCCAGTGGCAGCAACTGCCAATAGCTCTGACCTGCGGCATGGAGAAAATCAGCAAACATATATGCCTCCCGTCCCATGGTGCCAATGCCGTAGAGGGAGGGGAGAGAAAAGATAGGTAACAAAATACCACTGCTGCGTTTCATGAGGGGACCTCGTTTTCTGTAAGATCATGATCGTGTCGTAGGATCGATGGTGATTTTAAATCAATGCCAGCGATCTACTCACTATCTTTCATAGTAACAAAAATCGGAACCTCTTGTCAATTGATAGGTTTTCTGAGAAAGACGATTTGTCACACTGCATAAAAAAAGGAGAGAATTCTTGGGCAATCTACCAGTAAAGGTTGTGACTCTTTGATACAGAAAAAACAAAAGTCTGTGAAATAAAAATTTATACCGTTAAAGCCAAAACTATGCTTGATTTTTGTGATATTTGACGAGATAATAAAGGTAAATAAGCATATATTGCGTAAATTGACGAATAATTGACAGAAAACATCTGATTTTTATCGAAGAGATTTGCATGAAAAATATGCTTGGAAAAAGGATTCCATAAAGAAAAGGGGGATTGCTATGAGCCGTTTGGAACTGAAAAAATCTGACGCAGTCCAAAAGTCCGTAGAGCGCATGTATGAGGTGCTGGAGCGGCGTATGATCGCCGGAGCCATCGATTCATGTCCTGCCGACTTCCATCTGGGCTTTTTGAAGATGTGTCACGCACAGACTTGTGGCAAGTGCGCGTCCTGTCGCGTCGGTCTGAAGCAATTACAGAATCTGCTGACCGATGTACTGGAGAATCGTGCTACTGTGGCCACACTGGATCTGATCCGTCGTACGGCCAAGGATATCTATGATTCGGCAGACTGTGCCATCGGCTACGAGGCTGCCCGCATGATCTGGAATGGTGTCACCGAGTGTTACGACGACTATGTGCGTTATATTGAGAATGGTGGCTACATTGATGCGACGAAGATCTCTGTTCCCTGCGTAGAAGCCTGCCCCGCCAACGTGGACATCCCCGGTTATGTGGCTTTGGTAGGTCAGGGGCGTTACGAGGATGCGGTTCGTCTGATCCGCAAGGATAATCCCTTCCCTACTACCTGTGCCTATGTTTGTGAGCATCCCTGTGAGCGCAAGTGCCGTCGCCGTATTATTGACAGCCCTGTCAATATTCGCGGCTTAAAGAGGGCGGCCGTAGATTTTGCCAGGGATGTGCCTGTAGAGAAGTGTGCGCCGCCTACCGGCAAGAAGGTGGCTATTATTGGCGGCGGACCCAGCGGCCTCAGCGCCGCCTATTATCTGTCTCTCATGGGACATAAGGTTACCATTTATGAGTCCAAGGTACAGCTGGGTGGTATGCTGCGCTATGGCATTCCCAGCTACCGTTTCCCCAGAGAAAAGCTGCAGGAGGATATCGATGCCATCCTGTCTCTGGGCGTAGAAGTGCATAGAAATACCAAGGTCGGCAAGGATATCACCCTGCAGGCATTGATCCTGCGCTACGACGCGGTGTACATTGCCATCGGTGCTCATATGGACAAGAAGGTCGGTATCGAGGGTGAGGATGCCGTGAATGTAGTATCTGCCGTAGATCTGTTAAAGAAGCTGGGTCACAATGACCCGTTGGATTTCTCAGGAGAACATGTGGTGATCCTGGGTGGCGGCAACGTGGCCATGGACTGTGCCCGTTCTTCGGTTCGTCTGGGTGCTTCCAAGGTGTCTGTAGTATATCGCAGACGTCAGGAGGATATGCCTGCTCTGGCAGCAGAGGTGGAAAGTGCCATCGCCGAGGGTGTAGAAATGCGTACCTTGATGGTACCCCTGCGTATCGAAAAGGACGAAGAAGGCAAGGTAAAGGGCGTTTGGGTGAAACCTCAGATGATTGGCTCCTGTGACCGCAAGGGTCGTCCCAGCCCCAAAGATTCCAGCAAACCGGAAATGTTTATTCCCTGTGATCGCGTGGTGGTAGCCATCGGTCAGAATATTGATTACTCTCACTTCCAGAAGAGTGGTATTCAGGTGACTCGCGGTGTCATCGGTGCTCTGGATGATGGTATGATCCGCGATAAAGAAGGCGTATTTGCCGGTGGTGACTGTGTGACCGGACCTGCTACGGTGATCCGTGCCATCGAAGGCGGCAAGGTAGCAGCGGCTAACATCGATGCCTTCTTAGGTTTCAACCACATGATCAGCTGCGATGTGGAGATCCCTGCTGACTATGTTCACAATCGTTTGCCTTGCGGCCGCGTCAATATGGTGGAGAGAGAAGCCTGCGAACGCAAGTGTGATTTTGAAGGTGTAGAGTTAGGCATGAGCAAGGAAGAAGCCGATCAGGAAGCTTCCCGCTGCCTGCGTTGTGACTATTATGGCTATGGCTCTTTGAAGGGAGGTAGAACAGAACAATGGTAAACGCTGTTATCAATGGTATTTCCGTTAGTGTTCCTCGAGGAACCACCATCATGGAGGCTGCGGCCCAGGTGGGTATCGAGATCCCTCATCTGTGTTTTTTGAAAGAGATCAATGAGATCGGCGCCTGCCGTGTCTGTGTGGTAGAGGTAGAAGGTTCGGACCGTCTGGTCACCGCCTGCAACCACTATGTGGAAGAGGGCATGGTAGTCCATACCAACAGCCCCCGTGCCCGTCACAGCCGTAAGACTACCATTCAGCTGATTTTGTCTCAGCATGATATGAACTGTCCCATCTGCCTGCGCAACGGCAACTGTTCCCTGCAGAAGGTGGCCGGTGATATGGGTATCTTGTCGGTGCCCTTTCCGACTGAGTATGAACCTTACCAGTGGGATGCCACGTTTCCCATTATCCGCGACGCATCCAAGTGCATCAAATGTATGCGCTGTGTCAATATCTGTGAAAAAGTTCAGGGACTGGGTGTATGGGAGGTCATCAATACCGGTTATCGTACTACTATCCATGTAAAGGATAACCTGCCTATCGATCAGGCGGGATGTGCTGCCTGTGGTCAGTGTGTGACTCACTGTCCTGTAGGTGCCCTGACAGTTCGCAAGGATGGTAATGCGGTCTACGAGGCGCTGGATGATCCTAATATCACCACGGTAGTACAGATCGCGCCGGCTGTTCGCGCGGCATTTGCTGAAAGTCTGGGATTGGACCGTGATGCCGTGACTACGGGTCAGTTGGTGGCAGCCCTGAAGAAGATCGGTTTTGATTATGTGTTTGATACCAACTTTACAGCGGATCTGACCATCATGGAAGAAGGCAGTGAACTGCTGGAGCGTCTGTCTCATCGAGACAAGTATCAGTGGCCTATGTTCACTTCCTGCTGCCCCGGTTGGGTGAGATTCCTGCGCAGTGAATATCCGGAGATGCTGCCCCAGCTGTCCAGTGCCAAGTCACCTCAGCAGATGTTCGGAGCCGTGGCCAAGACTTATTTTGCAGATAAGATCGGTGTATCTCCTGACAAGCTGTGTGTGATCTCCATCATGCCCTGCAGTGCCAAGAAGTACGAGTGCAGCGTATCCTGTATGAGCGCGGATGGCAGTCATCCTGATGTGGATATGGTTATGATCACTCGTGAGATCATGCGCTTTATCCAGATGGCTCATATCAATGTGGCCGATTTGCCGGATATGCCTTTTGACAATCCTCTGGGTACCGGTACCGGTGCTGCGGTGATCTTTGGTGCCTCCGGTGGTGTAATGGAAGCAGCTCTTCGTTCGGCATATTTCCTGCTGATGGGTAAGAACATCGAGCCTGAGGCTTTCAAGGAAGTCCGCGGTCACACCGAGCGCCGTGAACTGGAGGTGGAGGTAGCCGGTGTTCCGGTACGCTGTGCTGTGGTTTCCAGCCTCAGTGAAGCCCGCAAGCTGATCCGGGATGTGAAGTCCGGACGCTGCGAGTATGATTTTGTAGAGGTGATGGCCTGCCCCGGTGGATGTGCTGGCGGCGGTGGTCAGCCTATCCACGATGGTATGGAACTGGCTGGTGTCCGTGGTGACAAGCTGTATCGTCTGGATACTGAGAACAAGCTGCGTTATTCCCACGAGAATCCCGATGTGCAGACTCTGTACAAGGAGTTCTTTGGTTCTCCTATGTCTCATAAGGCCCATGAACTGCTGCATACCGATCAGAGAGACTGGGATTGATCTGAAAGTGAGGCAGTCTTCGGAGACCTGGTCCGGTCAGTGAAGTTGTGATCATGCGGTTTGTTTCGCTATAGAAAATAATTCATGCTTTGGTGCATACGAAAAAGGGATTTTGTATGCACTGGGGCATGAATTTTTTTGTATAGCGAATTTTGAGAGGAAAAACAGGGGATTTCCAAAGAAACAGGGACATTTTTAGCACCAAAACAAAGAAAATTTCCCATGGAGAAAGGATGGATTATTGCAAAAGTAATATTTTACTTTTCATAGGAATCCTTGTATGATGGAAGTAAGAAATCGTGGAGGACTGTTATGAAAATAGAGTCATTGAAGGCTTTTTATCACTTGAGCCAGACATTGAATTTTCGTGAGACGGCAGAGCAGTTGTATATCTCTCAGCCGGCATTGACCAGACAGATTGCCGCGTTGGAAGAGGAATGGGGATTTCCACTGTTTGAGAGAACGACCCGTTCTGTAAAGTTGACTCGAAAAGGAAGTATGATCTTACGGGATGTGGAGCATTTTCTGAAAAATGAAGAGGAATTGCTGGACAGAGTTCGATTGTTGGCAGGAAATTCGACTCTTACCATTGGATATAATGGTCCGCCTAATCTTCCGTTTATTGGCGTACTTTTGGCGCAATGGAACAAGAAATATCCACATAGACCTGTCAACATCGTCTCAGAAACAGTTCCTCGAATGATAGCCAAGTTTTATGATCAGGAAATTGATTGCTTTATGGTGGTAAAACCCAGTGTCAAAGGGATGGAAAAAATCCATACGAAAGTGATCGAGAAGCAGACACCGGCGGTGATTTTACCTGTGGAACATCCCCTGGCAGGGCAAAAGAGAATTACCATGGAACAGTTGTGCCGAGAGGAAAAGGTATTGCTTCCCCGCGGTTTCAATGAGGAGGCAGATCAGGCATTAAGGGAATTATGTACATATCATAACATTGCGTATGCAGAAGAATTTGTCATAGACAAGGAGATGAGCCTGCATGTTGCATTAACGAAGACGGTAGGTATCCTGCCTGTAATTCTGGATGAATTCCGTTGTCGCAGTGGAAATACAACCCAGCTTCCGTTGGACGGCTGCGAAGGTGTATTTGATCGCGTGCTGGTGTACGGAGAAGAAAATGATAACCCCATGTTAAAGGACTTTATTCAGGTAGTGGATTTTTGTCTGGAACAAGGAATGTTACCAAGTAATTATTCCGCAGAGTGAAATAATTTGGCGAATTTGATAAAATAGTTGCAATTCAAAAACATATATGGAATTCATATAATGAATGCAGGGTGTATAAAAACGCACCCTGCATTTTAATGTTTGGGAGGAATAAATATGAGAAAGCAAATTTCCCGTAGAGACTTTCTGAAGGGAGCCGCCGCCGGTGCAGTCAGCATGACTGCCATGGGCGTACTTGGCGCATGCACCAGCAACGCAGGTACTACGACTGCCGGCGCTCCTGAGACCACAAAGGCACCGGAGACTACCAAGGCTCCTGAGACCACCGAGGCAGTGACCGAGATCGTTAACACCAATCCTGTAGCAGAAGTAAAGCCTGCAAACCAGTGGCTGGGCAGCGCTCCGGAGCTGGGAGAGCCAGCTGAAACTCTGGAATTTGATGTTGTTGTAATTGGTGGCGGTACCGGTGGCCAGTATGCAGCAGCTTCCTGTGCAGAGCAGGGACTGAGCGTTGCAATTTTGGAAAAGAACTTTGTATTGGGTAGTGTACGTGACGATATTGGTGCGATTGGTTCCAAGTTGCAGGAAAAGGATGGTACTAAGATCGATAAGGCAACTGCTATCTTGCAGTACCTGATGTATACTTCCCACCGTGTAGATCAGCGGTTGATCCGAATTTGGGCAGAAGAAAGTGGCGCAGCCATTGACTGGTACAGCGATTTGATCGAGAGCCGTGGAGCCGGCTATCTGTTCCATGAAGGCGGATATGTGGCTGATGTTACCAATCCTACCACTCACCCTAAATTCCCTACCGGACATAGCCCGAAATGGAATGAAGGTATGAACGGAAGTGCTATGCTGAGTGCATACATTGAAGAAAAGGGAGGTAAGATCTATACTGAGACGCCTTTCAAGAAGTTTGAATACGAAGGCAAGAGCGTAACAGCAGCGATTGCCACAGATGCTTCTGGCAAGGTGATTCGTTTTGTTGGTAAGAAAGGTATCATTCTGGCAACCGGTGGATATCAGCAGAACGGCGAAATGATGAAGGCATTGCAGCCCGATACTACTTGCATTGTAGGCCCTCTGAGAGAAGGCAGTACCGCTGGTGATGGAATTAAGGCTTGCCTGTGGATGGGGGCTTCCATGGATGAGATCCATACATCTATGCTGTTTGACCGTGGAAGTATCCTGCCTACGGAGACCCTGGCTACCCGTGTTGAGCCCACTGCTCATTTTGGTACCGGATCTCAGCCTTTCCTGAAAGTAAACTTAAAGGGTGAGCGTTTTGCCAACGAATCTTGTCCTTATGACTTTATTCTGCACGCAGCAGCTTCTCAGCCTGGCAAATGCTATTGCATGATCATGGATGATAATTACCTGGAGCATATCAAGCAGTTTGAAACCGTAGGTTGCTCTCGCTATTATCCTTATGCAAATGGCGGCATTTCCAATAACGACTACAATAAGCTGCCTGCTACTTTTGCAGATATGATGGACAAGGGTTACCTGCAGAAGGCAGATACCGTGGAAGAACTGGCAGAAAAACTGAATATTCCCGCAGATACTTTTGCCAAGACGGTAAAGCGTTACAATGAACTGTGTGACAAGGGCGTGGATGAGGATTTCTTTAAGGATACCTACCGTATGATCGCTTTGGACAAGCCTCCTTATTACGGAATTCGTCTGGCTGGTACCATGCTGGCTACCATTGATGGTATTCGCATCGACACCAAGATGCGCCCTCTGGATGCAGATTGTGAGCCTTTCGAAGGTCTGCATGTGATCGGTGACTGCTCTGGTAATTTCTTTGCTCACACATACCCCAACCTGTTTACCGGCCTTGCCAATGGTCGTACTATGACCTTTGCTCGCAGAGTTGCCCGTATTTTGGCTGGTCAGGAAGTGAAAGAATACTGCTAAGAAGCAATACCTTTGAAGGCAAATGATGTAAGGGAAGGGTCGCCTTTGGCGACCCTTTTTTGCATAGGGAAAAACTTGATAGTCCCTCATGTTGTGTGGATTGGAGAACAAAATATCGGGGGAAAGTCATAGAACTTCTGCCCGCTCCATAAAGTGAACTGAATGGGAGAAAGGCAGGGGATCTGGATGAAGAAAGCCTTTTTCGTTCTGCTTGTTGGAGTAGGACTCTTTCTTTTGGCGATGATGCTGTGGCAGCAGGTGAAGGAAAGCGCGGCTCAGGTGTCGGCAAGTTTAGAGCCTGCTCCGGTGGTGGCATTGACTTTTGATGACGGCCCGTCCAAATATTGGACCGAAGGATTGCTGGATGGCCTGAAGGCGCGGGATGTAAAGGCAACTTTCTTTTTGATCGGTGCCAATGTAGAGGGACGAGAAGAACTGGTGGAACGAATGGTGGAAGAAGGTCATCTGATCGGCAATCATACCTACAGCCATGTGCAGTTGACCACGGTTTCCAGTGCGGAGGCCTGCCGTGAGATCGATCAGGCCAATGAAGTACTGTCCGAGGCGGTGGGGGAAGTGATCCACTACATTCGTCCGCCCTTTGGTTCCTGGCAGGAGGGATTGGACAGCCTGGTGGATATGCAGGTGGTATTGTGGACTGTGGATCCTCAGGACTGGAAAGTGCAAAACACGGAGATCATTGTGGAAAAGGTATTGCGCCAGGTGAAAGATGGGGATATCATCCTGCTTCATGATGTGTATCGGGAGTCCGTGGAGGCTGCGCTGCAGATCATAGATGAGTTAAAGGCCAGAGGGTATGAGTTTGTGCGGGTGGATGAACTGCTGTTGGATTAAAAAAGTGGAAAGGCGTTGACTCAACCATAGGTTGATTGGAGTTACTTTCCCCTCGGTTGATAAATGGGGATGTTACGGTATAATAACAGTATCAGCTGATAGTTGTAAATAGATATAAGTATGAACCAATCCCGGGAAAGTATAAAATACAGCACAGAAGTGAGGAACGATATGAATATTGGAAAACAGATTCGCATGTACCGCTTGCAGAAAAAAGTAAAGCAAGAAGAATTGGCCTCTTATTTAGGGGTGTCTGCCCAGGCAGTATCCAAATGGGAAACAGAAAACAGCACACCGGATATTACTTTGTTACCGGGAATTGCTGCCTACTTTGGGGTGTCCATCGATGACTTGTTTCAGCTTTCTCATAAAGAGCAATTTGAGCGCATTGAAAATATGCTTTGGAATGAGAGTCGCATCAAACAGGAAAGCTTTGTACAGGCAGTTTCTTATCTGGAAGGAATCATAAGAGAAGAACCTGCCAATGACAAGGCCTATGAGTATTTGGCAGATTTGTACAACCACCGTGCCAAAAGCGACCATGAAAAGGCTTCCGAATATGCAAAAAAAGTGCTGGAATTGAATCCGGATAGCAAGGGTGGCTGGGTAGCATTTTTGGAAGCCAATCACGGCGTATGTGGAGACGAATGGTACGATAATCATTTTGAAGTCATCGAATATTTTGGCCAGTTCTTAAAAAAGAATCCAAAGAATTATTTGGGATTGTATGCCATAATCGAAAATTTGCTGGCTGATGGGCGTTATCAAGATGCGGTTCCATATATTGAGGACTTGCAAAGTATAAAGAATGACCATCAGGCTCACATCTATCTGGGCGATGTGGCATTTGGATGTGGTGATCACCAGGCGGCCCGTGCACAGTGGGATCTGGCGGTAGAAAAATCGCCAAAGGCATGGCAGGCATACTGCAGCAGGGCGGACCGATATAAAAAGATCGGTTTGGTGCAGGAAGCAATCGCTGATTATGAACATTGCTTTACCATGCAAGATCCTCCCCGGCTGACAGATGGATTGTATTCGTTGGTGCAAGTGTATGAAGGAATGAAAGAATATGATAAAGCCATCGCTACCTACGAACGCATTCTGACATGCATGAGAGAAGAATATGGCCAGCAGATCGGAGTAGAAGAAGAGGAATGCCACAAAGAGATGCTTCGCCTGCAGATGCTGGCAGAACAAAGAACGTTCATTTAGGCGTAGATCGTTTTCAGAAAATTAGAACAAAAAAGAAGTCTCGTTCACATATCAATGTGGGCGGGACTTCTTTTTTCTTTGCGCATGAAGGGAGTGGCGGCGAGAAAATTTTAGAGCCTGTTATATTGCTACTGCTCTAAACTCCACCCATGTTCCCCGTGGTAGATCATCTGTCTGGTCATACCGCCATCGATGCAGATATTTTCTCCGGTGATAAAGCCAGCCTTGTCAGAGCAGAGAAACAGTACCATATGGGCGATGTCCAGGGGATTACCCACCCTGCCGACAGGCTGTTGGATGGCATCGGCACCTTCATATACCTGATATTGATTGTCGATCCAGCCAGGAGAGATGGAATTGACGCGAACCTTTCCAGCCAGGCTGACAGCCAGAGCGTGGGTCAATGCGGAGATACCGCCTTTTGCCGCACTGTAGGTTTCAGTCTGAGGCTGACTCATGCGGTCTCGGCTGGAAGAAATGTTGATGATACAGGCGTCCGGAGCAAAATAGGGCAGAAACAGTTTGGACAGGTAGAAAGGCGCAGTTACACCTACGGACAAAGCGTGAGTGAAATCCTCATAGGAAGCCTCCTCGATGCCACGAAATAGAGGAGCAGCATTGTTGAT
>JAFYLG010000166.1 GCA_017537225.1 Lachnospiraceae bacterium | reverse complement strand
GATGTGGGTCACATTCCGGATCTGTTGACGGCAGCCGAGATGGACAAGGTCATGCGTGGGATCTATCGCCAGTGGGACAGCCAGACTTATTTTGGTTATTTGAAACAGTTCAAACTGGCCAAAGACAAAAAGTACAAGGATTTTTCCCGCGGTATGAAGATGAAGCTGTCTCTGGCAGTGGCCATGAGTCATGGGGCCAAACTGTTAGTATTGGATGAGCCTACAGGGGGACTGGATCCCATTGTTCGCGATGAAATTTTGGATATCTTTTTGGAATTCATTCAGGAGGAGGATCACAGTATTTTGATTTCATCCCATATTATCAGCGATCTGGAAAAGGTGGCGGATTATATTGTCTTCATCCATGAGGGCAAGGTTTGTCTGGAAGAAGAAAAGGATCTCCTGCTGGAGCAGTACGGAATCGTTCATACTTCACCGGAGCAGGCTGCTATATTGCCGGATGATCTGGTGGTGGGCCGCAGAGACAGTCGTTTCAGTTGTGAGATCATGGTAAAGGATCGGGGGGAAATGATGCGTAGATTCCCTGATTTGACCATCGATCCTGCAGGTATCGAGGATATTATGCTGTATACCGTAAAGGGGGCGAAACGATGAAAGGTTTGTTGCTAAAAGAATTGTACCAGTTGAAACATAGCATCAAAGCACAGGGCTTTTCTCTGGTATTGTTTGTTGTGTTGGGATTGGCGATGAAGAGTACGGTCTATGTGGGGATGATGGTGACGGTGCTGATCACCAATACGATCCTCCTTACCGTAGGCTATGATGAACAGGCTTCCTGGAAGCGATATGCCATGACCATGCCCTTGCGTCGCAGAGACCTTGTTACTGTCAAATACCTGTTGTTGTATATTCTGACCTTTGCCAGTGTAGTGTTTACTGTTTTGGTGGGGATCCCCATCGGTATCATTAGTAATATTTCCATACTGGAAACAGTTGCGACAGCTGTGGGGTGTGCTGTGTTTGCACTGCTGCCCACCTCTGCCAATATTATGCTGTGCACCAAGTATGGCGTAGAAAAATCCCGACTGATCACGATGGTTACCTATTTGGTTCCCTTTGCAGCGATTTGGATCGTTTTTATGTTGGTGGAAAAGGGGATCGTGAATTTTGCGGGTATCAGCAATGCCGTCTGGGGACTGATCCTGATAGCAGTAGCTGTCGGTATCCTTGGGCTGTCGGCGCTGTTTTGGCATATCAGCTGCCGCATCATCGAAGGGCAGGATCTGTAACATGAGCAAACGAGTGAGACAATATATTGGTTTGATCTCTGCGATAGCGGCTTACTATCTGGTCCATGAAGGAGCCCACCTGATCTATGCTTTGTCCATTACTACATTCAAGAGGATCCGTCTGGGTGGATTGGGCATGCAGATCGCCGTCTATGCGGAAAAGATGAACAATAAGCAGTTGTGGATTTTTTGTGTGGTAGGTTCGGTGGCCACACTGCTGGCAGGATATGTGCTTGTGGCACTGGCAGATCGGATCGGCAAATCTACTTCCAAGGTATTCAA
Organism: Lachnospiraceae bacterium; assembly: GCA_017537225.1. Classification (GTDB taxonomy): domain Bacteria; phylum Bacillota; class Clostridia; order Lachnospirales; family Lachnospiraceae; genus RGIG7193. Next base: position 6,852 of record JAFYLG010000166.1, on the reverse strand, counting down.
GGCCTGTATGTACTACATCACCATTGCCATGCTATTGCTGGATCCGTTGTACCTGAGCCTGTTGTGTGGATTCTTTGGTGGTGGAGATATGAATGGTATCGCCCTGCTGGTGCCGGAGATGGTAGCCAGGATCGGCTATGGAGTGTTGCTGGTGGTCAACGGACTGGTATTCTTTAAAGTGGTTTTGCCCAAATACCAGAGAGCTTTTGCACAATAGAGGAGAGTTAGAGTATGAGCAAGAATGGCAAAAGTTAGCCAAGAGAACCCTGGAGAATCGTTGTAGCAGCTATCTCGGTGGTCTACATCATTTTTCTGTGGGTCAGGAAAGATATCATGGCAATCCATGCGACTATGCCTGCAGAACAGGTGCTGCCAATGATCATGACGACGGTGGCGGTTAGCTTGTTGAAGGTGGCGGCATCAGCGGCAGTGATCCTGGTAGTGAAGTGGTTTGTGGGTAAAATAAACAAATAGAAAAAGGCTGTTCCATCGGTTGGATGGGGCAGCCTTTTTAGTCTGTTTTAAATATGCAGGATAATGGTAGCGATCTTGAAGTATACGATCAGAGAGATGGCATCTACCAGGGTGGTGATGAAGGGGTTGGCCATAACTGCGGGGTCAAATCCCAGTCTCTTAGCCAGGATCGGCAGGGAACAACCGATGAGCTTGGCGGCGATGATCGTCAACATCAGAGCGGCACAGATAACGATGGCTACATCCACAGGCAACCGGTCAAACAACATCAGTTTGGCAAAATTGGCCACGGCCAGAGTGATGCCGCAGATGGCACCAACGGTGAATTCTTTTAACAGGATGCGGAAGGTATCGGAATAGTCGATCTCATCCAACGCCAAACCACGAATGATGCTGACGGAAGACTGAGAACCGGCATTACCGCCGGCACTCATCAACATGGGCATGAAAGCGGTCAGGATCACATAGGCTCCCAGTGCAGTTTCGTAGCGAGTGATGATGGCACCGGTGAAGGTGGCGGAGATCATCAGGATCAGCAGCCAGGGGATACGTTTTTTGTAGGTTTCCAAAATGCCGGTCTTGATGTAGGGTTTGTCCGTAGGAGTAATACCGGCTAACATTTCGATATCCTCGGTATTTTCTTCCTGCAGAACGTCCATGGCGTCGTCGACAGTAACGATACCGACCAGACGATGCTCCTGGTCGACTACGGGCATAGCCAGGTAGTCGTAACGACTCAGCTGCTGGGCCACTTCTTCTTTATCGGTAAGGGTGGTCACGGCAGTGATGTTGGTCTCCATGATGTCGCGGATCACGTCATCGGGATCAGCCAGCAGCAGGTTACGGATAGACAGTACACCGATCAGATGACGGTCCTTGTCGGTCACGTACAGAACGTTGATAGTTTCTTTGTCCTCGCCGATACGGCGGATGCGGACAAAGGCCTCGCTGACGGTCATGTCAGCTTTCAGGCTGAGGTACTCGATGGTCATCAGGCTGCCGGCAGAATCATCAGGGTATTTCAAAATTTCATTGATCTGGCGACGGGTCTCCGGATCCGTCTGCTTTAACATACGCTTTACTACCGATGCGGGCATCTCTTCGATGATGTCTACAGCATCATCCACGTACAGCTCATCCAATACTTCTTTCAGTTCCTGATCACTAAAGCCTGCAATCAGCATCTCCTGCTGATCATTGTCCATCTCAACGAAAACCTCAGCGGCCATATCCTTGGGCAGGATGCGGTACACCAGGGGAATCAGCTTGTCAGGGATATCTTCAAAAATGATAGCGATATCGGCTGGCTCCATGGCAGCAAAAATCGCTTTTAACTCACGGTAACGCTTCTCATTCAGCATTTCCTGGACTTCTTCGGCTGCATAGTTCATTTCGTGATCCATGGTTCCACCTCACATTTCTATAGATTAGGGAGAAGAAAACGAAAAAACCCGCTGACGATGCCAGCGGGGCCTTGTACATTGGTGGATATAATATCTGCCGCCGTTCGAGCTTTAGCTTCACAGGGCCTGTCATTGCATTAGGTGATGCCTTGTGATTCGACATCCCCTGTTGGCCAACGGATAGTGTCTCCACTATTTTGCGGCAGCAACCTATATCCCTGTGGTAGCCTTACCTACCGGATCTTCTCTAGTATCATCATAGGTTTTTTGATACCCTTTGTCAAGCCCGTGGAGTGAAAAATGCGTGAAATGAAGGAACAAAATTTTACATGGAATTTACAAAGTATACATATGGAAAATCATGGAAGATTTAACGGATATTTTTGGGCAAACTGGGAAAATATCATGAAAATATGAGAGGAGATATGAGAAATATCATGGAAATTCAGGGTAATTTAGGTAGAATGGGACACACTAAAAAAGAATGAGAAAAAGTGTGAGAGGAGAATGTGATGTCTCAGAAAGATACCATGAAAAACAAGGGAACTTCCGAAAGGAAACAGACAAGAAGGGAATCAGCAAAAGAAGTGAAAGATACGTTGGGGGAGAGCCTTCTGGGAAGTGCCGGGGCTGGGGAACGCCAACAGTATGCAAAACAGGCGATTATGGCTAGTTTGCAGCAAAACCAGTCAGTTTTTCAGCAGATCTTTGCTCCAGACAAGAATTACGATATTATCGAACGTCAGCTGGAGATCGGCGGTCGTACGGCAGTGCTGTACATGATCGATGGATTTACCGATGCTGGATCCCTTCAGCGTATGATCCAGTTTTTCTATAGCCTGAAGCCAGACGGTATGCCGGAAAACGGGCAGCGTTTTATGGAACAGATGCTGCCTTATGGTGAGGTGGGCGTATTGGAGGATATGGATGCAGTTGCCTCTGCTTTTTTGGCGGGGATCACCTGCCTGTTTATCGATGGGTATTCCTCCTGTTTTATTATGGATTGCCGTCAATATCCTACCCGCGGAGTCCAGGAACCAGAAAAAGATAAAGTGCTGCGTGGTTCCAGAGATGGTTTTGTGGAGACACTGATCTTTAATACAGCGCTGATCCGACGCCGTATCAGAGATCCTCGCATGACCGTGGAGATCACCCAGGTAGGGCGCCGCTCCCGCACTGATGTGGCTGTCTGCTATATGGACGGGGAGGTGGATGAGAGGGTGCTGGATCATGTGAAGAAGCGGCTGGCCAATCTGCAGGTGGATGCTCTGACCATGAATCAGGAAAGTTTGGCGGAATGTCTGTACAAAGGACTCTGGTACAATCCCTTTCCTAAGTTTAAGTTTTCGGAGCGGCCGGACACGGCGGCGGCTTGCCTGCTGCAGGGAAGCATCGTCATTTTAGTGGACAATTCACCAGCGGCTATGATCCTGCCCTCCTCTATTTTTGATGTGATCGAAGAGGCGGATGACTATTATTTTCCTCCGGTGACGGGGACATATCTGCGACTGACTCGTTTTGCTACCTCGATTCTGGCATTGTTTTTGACTCCGACTTATTTGCTGCTGATGCAGAATCCTCAGTGGGCACCACCCTGGCTGGAGTTTGCTTTGGTTTCTGATACCATCAATGTGCCTTTGTTTTTGCAGATTCTGTTGTTGGAGTTCTTTATCGATGGCCTGCGGCTGGCTTCGGTCAATACCCCGGGGATGCTGACTACGCCCCTCAGTGTGATTGCAGCTATTGTCCTGGGGGATTATGCAGTTCAGTCCGGCTGGTTCAATGCAGAGATCATGTTGTATATGGCGTTTGTAGCTCTGGCCAATTCCTCTCAGGCCAGTTTTGAGATGACCTACGCGGTGAAATTCATGCGGATGCTTTTGGTCATCCTCACGGCGTGCTTCAATGTGTGGGGATTTATCACGGGTGTAGTCATAACTGTGGTGGCTATCGCAGGCAATCGCACTATCGGCGGCAGGAGTTACCTGTATCCCCTGATTCCTTTTGATGGATCAGCCCTGAGAAAGCGACTTTTGCGTATACGGATCCCTCATGAGCATGGGGAGGATAATATTTAGGTCTTTTGGGTGGATTTATAGCGTTATGACCTAGGCGAAGGTGAAAGATTAGGTCTTTAGGGTGGATTTATAGCGTTGTGACCTGGACGAAGATTGAAAATTAGGTCATAAGGGAGGCTTTCTATGCAAAAGACCTAATGTATACGTGGGCTTTAGGTCATAGAGATCGTATGAGAAGGTATGACCTAAAACAAGTGAACATGGCAATGAATTTAATGATTTAATGTGAAAAAGTCTTGACTTTCCGGCGCCCCAGGAATATACTGACATTATAAACCGACGAAGGAGAGTAGTACTCCCGGATATCTGTGTCACAGAGAGCTGAGCATGGTGGAAGCCGGCACATCAGAACCGAGACGAATGGACTCTTGAGGGCAAACTGAATGTCAGTAGGTGAGCCGGAGATGATCCTCCGTTACCAAAGATCGGCGTATGGTAGTACGTTAGAGTGGGTGTGATCGACACCAAGCCGGGTGGCACCGCAGGAGTATTTGTATTTGAGATTACGAGCTCTTGTCCCAGCAAAGTAGTTGCTGGGATAGGGGCTTTTTTAATTCTGTCCCAAGCATAGCCAGATCAAATATTGTCCCACAGGGACCGATAGAAGAAAGGAGACCACAGTATGAGCAAGCAGCAATCCATCCCCTACAAGATTTATCTGAAAGAAAGCGAGATGCCCAAGCAGTGGTACAATGTCCGTGCGGACATGGTGAATAAGCCGGCGCCATTGCTGAATCCTCAGACACTGCAACCGATGACAGCCGAGGAGTTGAAGGTTGTGTTCTGTGAAGAACTGGTGCAGCAGGAACTGAATGATGCTGATCGCTACATTGACATACCGCAGGAGATCCTGGACTTTTACAAGATGTATCGTCCAGCGCCTCTGGTACGTGCCTACTGTCTGGAAAAGAAGCTGGATACTCCTGCTAAGATCTATTACAAATTTGAAGGCAACAATACCAGCGGCAGCCACAAATTGAACTCTGCCATTGCTCAGGCCTATTACGCCAAGAATCAGGGCTTAAAAGGCGTGACCACCGAGACCGGTGCCGGCCAGTGGGGTACAGCGCTGTCTATGGCATGTGCCTATCTGGAACTGGATTGTCAGGTATACATGGTAAAGGTTTCCTATGAACAGAAGCCTTTCCGCCGTGAGGTGATGCGCACCTATGGTGCGAAGGTAACTCCTTCTCCTTCCGACACCACGGAAGTGGGCCGCAAGATCCTGGAGGCATTCCCCGGTACCGGTGGCAGTCTGGGCTGTGCTATTTCTGAAGCAGTAGAGGCGGCTTCCAATCAGGAAGGTTACAGATATGTATTGGGCAGTGTGTTAAATCAGGTCATGCTCCATCAGTCCATTATCGGTATGGAGACCAAGGCGGCATTGGATCAGTACGGCATCGTTCCGGATATTATTATCGGATGTGCCGGCGGCGGTTCCAATCTGGGCGGCCTGATCGCTCCCTTCGTAGGCGAAAAGCTGCGTGGTGAAAAGGATTATCGCATTATCGCGGTAGAGCCTGCATCCTGTCCTACCTTGACCCGCGGCAAGTATGTGTACGACTATTGCGATACCGGCATGGTATGTCCTCTGGCTAAGATGTACACGTTGGGCAGCGGCTTCATTCCCTCTGCCAGCCACGCCGGTGGTCTTCGCTATCACGGCATGAATTCCACGCTGTCTCAGCTGTACGCAGATGGCTATATGGAAGCGGTGTCTGTAGAGCAGACGGCAGTGTTTGCGGCAGCGAAGGAGTTTGCCAAGGTAGAAGGCATCCTGCCTGCTCCTGAGAGCAGCCACGCCATCAAGGTGGCCATCGATGAGGCACTGAAATGTAAAGAAACCGGCGAGGAAAAGACCATTGTCTTTGGCCTGACCGGTACCGGATATTTTGATATGATGTCCTATGAGAAGTTTAACAACGGTGTGATGAGTGATTATATCCCTACCGAGGAGGACCTGCAGAGAGGATTTGCAGGTCTGCCTAAGGTGGAAGCGGACATGTGATGATTCAAATAAAAGAATAGGAAAGAATCTGAGAAGACGGCTCCTTTGGAGTCGTCTTTTTTAAGATTGTGTTACAGTTCCTTACAATTCTGTGACATATATTGATTAGGTCAAAAAGATATGCTACCGTAAATGCAGAAATATTAAGAAGGCAAAAAAGGGAAGACACAATAAAAGATAAGGGGGAAAAGAAAAGGTATATGAGGAAAAAGAATGGAAGTCGGATCGGCCTATTGTTATGTGTCATCTGTACACTGGGGATGTTGTCTGGGTGCCAAAGGGCGGTAGACTATGTATCCGTGCAGGATTCGACAGAAGAAACTGTGAAATATATAGAAGAAACCCAAGGGATGGAAGAGGCTACATCAGAAACGGAAGAAGAGATGGAAAAGGTGACAGAACCGCAGTCTGTCAACAACCCCAGTGGATATGTGCCTTTGACCATGGATATCGTGCGAACGCTGGCGGACAAACATGAGGCATTGACGATCCAGGATCTGGCTCCCTACATGGATGTTCGGGGCGTGACAGAGAGAAATTCTCCGCTTCGCAAGGAAATAGAGTTCACTGATGGTGGAGTGGAATATGTGCTGCGTGTCATTGCGTCACCCAAGTCGGAATTTGACATCTATTCCAATGCGTTGGATTTTGTGATTTTATTCCGCAAGGATTATAAGACATTGGGGGCTGAGGGAGAAGGAGAAGATCTGCGCCATGCCGGTGATATCCGTTCCGGCAATATTGACCATATTATCCAGGCAAAGATGGTCATGAGCGATTATTTGACTTGTGTGCTTCCTGATGGAGTGCGGGAGGATGTTTTCGAGGCGGGAGAATACATGGGAACCCGTTTTTTTGCAGATGCTGGAGAAGATGGCAGGGTGATCGG
>JAFYLG010000016.1 GCA_017537225.1 Lachnospiraceae bacterium | reverse complement strand
GTATTGATCATCGATGACGTCCTGGCCAATGGGTGCGCATTGCAGGGATTGATCTCCATCGCAAGCAGCGCCGGTGCTTCCGTAGAGGGTCTGGGTATCGTGATCGAGAAGGGCTTCCAGATCGGTGGCAGCGTCATCCGTAATCTGGGATATCAGCTGGAATCTCTGGCCATCGTAGATGGTATGAATGCAGAGACTGGTGAGATCATGTTCCGCAGTCAGGAATAAAATAAGACAGGTAAAGTGAGTTGTTGTCCCTTTTTGGGAAATAACTCACTTTTTTCATTGCCCAAACCAGCATGCGTTGTATGATTGTAAATAATCTCAAAATTTAAAATAGGTTGACCTTTACAAAACGGAGTATATGGTGTATAATAGTAAAAGTTTATGTTTTAACATTCTGCGCAAACACAGTAGGATAGCAGCAGAGTTGTTAAAAGAAGGTATTGTTGTTTTTGATAAAGGAATGGAGTTAGTTATGAATGCAAAAACAGAACCAACCGGCGTGCTGCGTTTGAAACTGATCGAAGAGATGAGGACCGGACGCTTTGCTGACTGTGATAGACTGCCCAGAGAGACCATACTGTCTGAGCAGTATGGGATCAGCCGGACCCATTTGCGAGATATTTTGGCACAGCTGGAGCGAGAGGGATTTATTACTCGCCGTCACGGTGTGGGGACCGTGATCAACCGCCATGTGGTGCAAGTGAAAAATCGTATGGATATTGAGACGGAGTTTTTGGACATGATCCGCAATAATGGACATGATCCGGCCGTGTCTCAGGTGTCTATCTACGAAGAGTGTGCAGATCCTGTCGTGGCAGCCAAGCTGCAGGTTCCTGTAGGGACGGAAGTGATCCGTCTTTGCAGAGTATGTACCGCCGACGATCGCCCAGCTTTGTACTGTGAGGACGTGGTGGAAAAGAGCAGACTGCTCAAGCCATATCAGGGGACGGAATTGGACAAGCCGATTTTCTGGTTTTTGCAGGAGTTTTGCCATATCGATGCCTATATGGACCTGACCAATTTGCAAGCGGTTTTGGCAGATGAGAAGTTGGCCAAGATTTTGGAGATCCCTGTAGGAACTCCGTTGCTGCACATGGATGAGGTAGACTACGACATTGAAGGCAATGTGGTATTTTATTCCAGTCAGTATTTTGTAAACGATTTGTTTGAGCATACCGTGCTGCGCAAGAAACTGTAAAGGTACACCTGGGGAATGTAAACGTGTAAAACAATAGGAAAAGGATCCTATTTGTTTACAAATAAGATGGAGGGGAAAAGATGGCTCGTAAAATTTTGAATTTTGGTTCTTTGAACATTGATTATGTGTATGTGATGGATCACATCGTTAGAGAAGGCGAGACTGCCAGTTCTCTGGATTATCAGGTGTTTGAGGGTGGTAAAGGGTTAAATCAGTCTGTGGCATTGGCCAAGGCCGGTGGTGAAGTATACCATGCCGGTCGTATCGGAAAGGAAGGCATCTTCCTGAAAGATGCACTGGAGAGATGTGGTGTAGATTGTCGTTATCTGTCTGTGGATGACGGAGCCAATGGTCATGCCATTATTCAACGTTCGGTAGAAGGAGAGAACTGTATCATCCTGTATCCCGGAGCCAATCACAAGATTACTTGTGAGGACATGGATCAGGTACTGGATCAGTTTGCTGCCGGAGATATTTTGGTATGCCAGAATGAGATCAGTGAAATGGAATATTTGATCGATAAGGCATATGAAAAGGGTATGCAGATCGCATGGAATCCGTCCCCTATCACCGATGTGGTGAAGGAGATCGATTTTAATAAGATCACCTGGCTGATCGTAAATGAGATCGAAGGACAGGCTATCATCGGAGAAGAAGAACCTCAGAAGATTTTAGCAGGCTTTCAAAGCAGATATCCTCAGGTACGCTTGGTTCTGACTTTGGGCGGTGATGGTTCTGTATATCAGGATCGTGAACAGACGGTTGCTCAGGAGAGATATACCGTGCCTGTGAAAGATACCACGGCAGCTGGTGATACATTCCTGGGATATTTTATCAGTGAAGTTTCTAGAGAAGAGAATAGTGATGTGAAGCATGCTCTGCAGCTGGCATCCATGGCCGCTGCCATTGCCGTGTCGAGAGAAGGCGCCATGCCCTCGATCCCTGCCCGTGAAGAAGTGGAGAAGGAACTGGCAAAGTTGTAAAAAGGAGCGTTTTATTTTGTGTTTCAATACTTGTCACAGCTCTATTATTTATGATATAATGATAGATGGATTATTGCGTATAAAACTATAGAAATACCAAAACAGGAGGAAAATCCACCATGATCAATCGTTTAGTAGCCAGAATGCGTGAACTGAATGCCCCCGTTGTTGTAGGCCTGGATCCTATGATGAACTACATCCCCAGCCAGGTAAAGGCTGCTGCTTTTGAGCAGTACGGCGAGACCCTGGAGGGCGCTGCAGAGGCCATCTGGCAGTATAATAAGACCCTGATCGACAATATCTATGACCTGATCGCCTGCGTTAAGCCTCAGGTTGCCATGTACGAGCAGTTTGGCATTCCCGGTCTGATCGCATATAAGAAGACCGTAGATTACGCTCATGAGAAGGGACTGATCGTTCTGGGTGATATCAAGAGAGGTGATATCGGTTCCACTTCCGCTGCTTATGCCGTAGGTCATTTGGGCAAAGTACAGGTAGGCAGCCAGAAGATCGCTGCTTTTGATGAAGATTTTGTTACGGTAAACCCTTACCTGGGTACCGATGGTATCAAGCCTTTCGTAGATGTATGCAAGGAAGAGAAGAAGGGTATCTTTGTACTGGTCAAGACTTCCAATCCTTCCAGCGGCGAGTTCCAGGATCAGCTGATCGATGGTCGTCCTCTGTACGAGCTGGTTGGTGAGAAGGTAGCTGCCTGGGGCGAGGATGCCATGGGCGATGAGTACAGCTATGTAGGTGCTGTAGTAGGCGCTACTTATCCTGAGATGGGTAAGGTTCTGCGTAAACTGATGCCCAAGACTCTGATCCTGGTGCCCGGTTACGGCGCTCAGGGCGGCAAGGCTTCTGACCTGGCTCCTTATTTCAACGAGGATGGCACTGGTGCTATCATCAACTCTTCCCGTGGTATCATCGCTGCTTACAAGCAGGAGAAGTACGCTCAGTTCGGTGAGGAGCGTTATGGTGAGGCTGCCCGTCAGGCTACCATCGACATGATCGAGGATATCCGCACCGCGATGCCTAACAACCAGTAATCAGGAAAGAAACAAAAGAATGGATCACAGAGCTGTCGGGCCCATGCCAGGCAGCTCTGAATAAAATATAGGATCGGAGAAAAACGTATGAAACAACAGGTTATGGCTCGCCTGCTGTCCAAAGAGCAGCTGGCAGACGGCATCTATAGCATGTGGATCGAAGCGGAGACTGTGGCGAAGGAAGCCCGTCCCGGCCAGTTTGTATCTGTATATTGTAAGGATGGCAGCCGTGTACTGCCTCGTCCTATCAGCATCTGTGAGATCACAGAGACTTCCCTGCGTCTGGTATACCGTGTAGCTGGTGCCGGTACTGCAGAGTTTTCTACCTATGAAGTAGGCGAAGAGATCCGCATCCAGGGTCCTTTTGGCAATGGTTTCCCGTTGCTTGCGGAGAAAGCTATCCTGATCGGCGGCGGTATCGG
>JAFYLG010000165.1 GCA_017537225.1 Lachnospiraceae bacterium | reverse complement strand
GGGAGAGCAGGACAGGAGCAAATATGTAGATATCCTGTTTCTTCCCCATCCTGTCTCAAAAAAGCATCCGCCCATGGATCGCAGCGTGCGTGCGGCGCAGTTTTCTCCCTTTGCGGCGTTGACTGGCTATGAGGCTGCCATACAGGAGACAGGGCGACTGACAGATCGCTTTGTAGAATTGGAAGAATATGAGAAGTCCTTGTTGGATCAGACATTGCAGCAGCTAAAACAGTGTTTGCAAGAGTGTTCTAAACAAAGTGGTGCAGAACAAAACCATTCTCGATGGCCGATGGTCACAGTTACATATTTTCAACCGGACGATCGAAAAGAGGGTGGATCATATGTGGAAATTTGTGGCGCGGTCCGTAGGATCGATGAGTTCCGGAGAGTATTGATAATGGAAGATGGGGGTGAGATTCGGCTGGATTTGGTGATTTCATTGATAAAAACAGATGATTTCGGAAAGTTTCGAACCTGATCGAATCCAAAAACGTAGGAAGATAAGGAGATGAGTATGAATTTTGTATAATTTTGTCATAAACCACCTCTTCTGCTCGTGATTTTTGTGACAACCGCCGATTGTTTGTTCCTTGTCAATGTTGTATAATATGGACTGGGTTAGGGCATATACTGTCCGCAAGACACGATTCACCCCAAGATATCGTGCACAATAGGAATGAATGGGAATGAAAGAGAAGTAACTGTGGTAAGATGCCACAGGATCCCACAAAAACAAGAAAAAAGACAGTCGAATTGACAAGAATAGTCTAAAAGGAGAGAACACATTATGGCAAGCAAAATTACTATCATTGGCGCCGGCAGCGTAGGTTCCACCATCGCTTACACCCTGTCCACTCAGGATATCGCATCTGAGATCGTTCTGATCGATATCAACAAGGAGAAGGTTGAGGGTGAGGTAATGGATATTATCCAGGGTACCTGCTTCCGCGATCCCATCTCTATCGTAGCTGGCGATTATGCCGATGCCAAGGATTCCGATATCGTTATCATCACTTCCGGTATTGCCCGTCGTCCCGGTCAGACCCGTCTGGAGCTGACTCAGACTAACGTAAATATCCTGAAGAGCATCACCCCTCAGATCGTAAAGGAAGCTCCTAACGCTCTGTACGTGATCGTAAGCAACCCTGTAGACATCATGACCTATGTGTTCTCCAAGATCTCCGGTCTGCCTGAGAACCAGATCATCGGTTCCGGTACTCTGCTGGATACTGCCAGACTGCGTTACGGTCTGTCTGAGCACTTCAATGTAGCTCAGAAGAACATCCATGCTTACATTTTCGGTGAGCACGGTGATACCTCTTTCGTTCCCTGGTCCTGTGCTGAGGTTTCCGGTGCTAAGATGGAAGATTTCATCGAGCAGCAGAGACACAACGGCAAGCTGGTAAAGGAACTGGATAAGGAAGATATGATCCAGTACGTTCGTAAGTCCGGTGGCCAGATCATCGCTAAGAAGGGTGCTACCTTCTATGCCGTAGCTATGTCCGTATGCAAGCTGTGCAGCATGCTGCTGTCTGCTTACGATTCCATCGCTACCGTTTCTACCGTAATGCACGGTGAGTACGGCATCGAGGATGTGGCTCTGAGCACTCTGACTCTGGTTGGCCCTAAGGGTGCCCAGGGTAAGGTTCTGGTAAAGCTGACCGAGGAGGAGATGGAGAAGCTGCATCACAGCGCCAACACTCTGAAGGCCATCATCGATCAGGTAGAACTGTAATTACAATCGATACAGAGAGCGTGACTGCTTAGTGACGCTCTCACCCCATTTTCCATACATCTTTGTCATCCTAGTTGCTTTGAGCCATGTCACCCATCAACAGGTGGATGACGTGGCTATAAAAAAACAAGGGAATGTTTGGAAAATAACAAACAAATGCGAATTGCGCTGTTTGGCGTTTCGATATAGCAATGTAACTCAGTGTTTTCCGCCCATGGCGGGAGATACGCCATAATAAAGAAAGGATAAAAACACTATGAAGTATAGTTATTATCCGGGATGCACCCTGTCCACCAAGGCTAAGGCGCTGGATGCCTATGGCAGAGCTGCCGCTCAGGTGCTGGGGTTTGAACTGGAAGAGATCAAGGATTGGCAGTGCTGCGGCGGTGTATACCCTCTGGGCTCCGACGAGATCGCTACCAAGCTGTCCTCTGTTCGTGCATTGAATGATGCCAAGGAAAAGGGACAGGATCTGGTGACTCTGTGTTCTGCCTGTCATCACGTGATCAAGCGTGTCAACGATGACATGAAGAATGTGGAGGATATCCGCACCAGAGCCAACAACTACATGAAGCTGGCAGAGCCTTATGCCGGTGAGACCAATGTACTGCATTTTCTGGAGGTTCTGAGAGACCGCGTTGGTTTTGATGAACTGAAGAAGAAGGTGGTAAATCCCTTAAAGGGCCGTAAGATCGGCGCCTATTACGGTTGCCTGCTGCTGCGTCCTTCCAATATCCTGGCTTTCGACAATCCGGAGAATCCCAAGATTTTAGAGGATTTCATTCGTGCCCTGGGTGCTGAGCCTGTGATCTACCCTTATCGCAACGAGTGCTGCGGCGGCTACATTTCTCTGAAAGAGAAAGATATGTCCAAATCTATGTGCAACAAGATCATGGACAGCGCAGCCGGTTTCGGCGCCGAGATGCTGATTACTGCCTGCCCTCTGTGCCTGTACAACTTAAACAACAGCACCAACCAACAGCTGCCTGTAGTTTATTTTACCGAACTACTGGCTGAGGCCCTGGGTATCAAAGAGGAGGTAAGCCTGTGATCACCGAAAAGAGAAGAGCCGAAATGGTAAAAGAGATCAGTGGTGTGAACCCTCTGAAGTGTATGAAGTGCGGTAAGTGTTCTGCTACCTGCCCTTCCTTTAACGAGATGGATATTAAGCCCCATCAGTTTGTATCCTATGTACAGAACGAAAATATCGAAGCATTGGTAAATTCCAAGTCCTTGTGGAAGTGTCTGTCCTGCTTTGCCTGCGTGGAGAGATGCCCCAGAGATGTAAAGCCCGGCAAGCTCATCGACGCAGCCCGTCAGCTGGTACTGCGTGAGAGAGGCAAAGAGTATCTGTCTCCCGACGAGATCCCCGAGCTGTTGGATCCCGAGCTGCCTCAGCAGCTGTTAGTCAGTGCATTCAGAAGATACAGGAGGTAAGCGATGCAGAGAATAGGTGTATTTGTCTGTCATTGCGGCAGCAATATCGCTGCTACCGTAGATGTAAAGAAAGTAGTAGAGATGGCTATGTACGAGCCCGGCGTTGTACACGCTGAGAATTATCAGTACATGTGCTCTGAGGCCGGTCAGGCTAAGATCGCTGAGGCCATCAAGGAAAAGAATCTGACAGGTATCGTAGTATGTTCCTGTTCCCCTCGTATGCACGAGGCTACCTTTAGAAAGGCTGCTGAGCGTGCCGGTATCAACCCTTACATGGTAGAGATCGCCAATATCCGTGAGCATTGCTCCTGGATCCACAAGGATGTGGAAGAGGCTACCAAGAAGGCAGTGATCCTGGCCCGTGCCGCCATCGCCAAGGTAAACTTAAATACTCCTCTGCAGGCCGGCGAGAGCCGTGTTACCAAGAGAGCACTGGTGATCGGTGGTGGAATCGCCGGTATCCAGACCGCCATCGACATTGCCGATGCCGGTTACGAGGTAGATATCGTGGAGAAGACCCCCAGTATCGGTGGTCGTATGTCCCAGCTGGATAAGACTTTCCCTACCCTGGACTGCTCCGCATGTATCCTGACTCCCAAGATGGTGGAAGCAAACTCCCACGAGAAGATCCACATCTATACATACAGTGAAGTAGAGAAGGTAAGCGGTTTCGTAGGTGATTTCACCGTAGATATCCGTAAAAAAGCCCGCAGCGTGGATATGACCAAGTGTACCGGTTGTGGCGCCTGCATGGAAAAGTGCCCTTCCAAGAGAACTCCCAGCGAGTTCAACCGTGGTCTGAACAACAGAAGTGCCATCTACACTCCTTTTGCCCAGGCGATCCCCAACGTACCTGTCATCGACCGTGATGCCTGTGTATATTTCAAGACCGGCAAGTGTGGTCTGTGCTCCAAGGTTTGTCAGGCCGGTGCCATCGACTACACCCATCAGGATGAGATCATCACCGAAAAGTACGGCGCCATCGTAGTGGCTACCGGCTTTGATGTGATCAAGCTGGACAATTACGATGAGTACGCCTACAACCAGAGCAAGGATGTTATTACCTCTCTGGAGCTGGAGCGCATCATGAACGCAGCTGGCCCCACCAAGGGTCACCTGGAGCGTCTGTCCGACGGC
>JAFYLG010000164.1 GCA_017537225.1 Lachnospiraceae bacterium | reverse complement strand
TAAAATAAGGAGGAAATCCCAAAATGGTAGTAAGAAAAATGAAATCCATGGATGGTAACCACGCAGCAGCTCATGTGTCTTACGCATACTCTGACGTAGCCGCCATCTACCCTATCACCCCCTCTTCTGTAATGGCTGAGGCCACCGACGAGTGGGCAACCCAGGGCAGAGAGAACATCTTCGGCCAGACCGTACAGGTAACCGAGATGCAGTCTGAGGCCGGTGCTGCTGGTGCCGTTCACGGTTCCCTGACTGCAGGCGCTCTGACCACCACCTTCACCGCATCTCAGGGCTTACTGCTGATGATCCCCAACCTGTACAAGATCGCTGGTGAGCAGCTGCCTGGCGTATTTAACGTATCCGCTCGTGCAATTGCCAGCCACGCTCTGTCCATCTTCGGTGATCACTCCGACGTATATGCTTGCCGCCAGACCGGTGCTGCTATGCTGTGTGAATCCAGCGTTCAGGAAGTTATGGACCTGACTCCCGTAGCTCACTGTGCAGCCATCAAGGGCAAGTTGCCTTTCATCAACTTCTTCGACGGTTTCCGTACTTCCCACGAGATCCAGAAGGTTGAGACTTGGGATTACGCAGATCTGAAGGATATGGTTGATATGGATGCCATCGACGCTTTCCGCGCCAACGCTCTGAATCCTAACCATCCTCGTCAGAACGGTTCCGCTCAGAACCCTGACATCTTCTTCCAGGCAAGAGAAGCCTGCAACACCTACTACGATGCTATGCCCGCTATCGTAGAAGAGTACATGAACAAGGTAAACGAGAAGATCGGTACCGATTACAAGTTGTTCAACTACTACGGTGCTGCTGATGCTGAGCACGTAATCATCGCTATGGGTTCCGTATGTGAGACCATCGATGAGACCATCGACTACATGGTAGCTAAGGGCGCTAAGGTTGGTCTGGTTAAGGTTCGTCTGTACAGACCTTTCAGTGCTAAGCACCTGATCGATGTTATCCCTGAGTCCGTTAAGCAGCTGACCGTTCTGGACAGAACCAAGGAGCCCGGTGCTCTGGGCGAGCCTCTGTACCTGGACGTTGTTGCCGCTCTGAAGGATACCAAGTTCCACAACGTACCCGTATTTGCCGGTCGTTATGGTCTGGGTTCCAAGAACACCACTCCCGGTCACATCATTTCCGTATACAACAACACCGAGAAGAAGGTATTCACCGTTGGTATTACCGATGACGTTACCAACCTGAGCCTGGAGCTGGGCGAAGATCCCAACACCACTCCCGAATCCATCATCTCCTGTAAGTTCTGGGGTCTGGGCGCTGACGGTACCGTTGGTGCTAACAAGAACTCCATCAAGATCATCGGTGACAACACCGATATGTACGCTCAGGCATACTTTGATTACGACTCCAAGAAGTCCGGTGGTGTAACCATTTCCCACCTGCGTTTTGGTAAGGATAAGATCAAGTCTACCTACCTGATCTCCAAGGCTAACTTCGTTGCCTGCCATTGCCCTGCTTACGTTCGTAAGTACAACATGGTTCAGGACGTTAAGCCCAATGGTACTTTCCTGCTGAACTGCTCTTGGACTCCCGAGGAGCTGGAGCATCATCTGCCTGGCCAGGCCAAGAGATACATTGCCGAGAACAACGTTCAGCTGTACACCATCGATGGTATCAGCATCGGTAAGGAGATCGGTCTGGGCAAGAGAATCAACACCATTCTGCAGTCCGCATTCTTCAAGCTGGCAGCTATCATTCCTGAGGAAGAGGCTATCGACCTGATGAAGAAGGCAGCTAAGGCTACCTACGGCAAGAAGGGTGACGATATCGTTAACATGAACTACGCTGCTATCGAGGCTGGTGCTCAGAGAGTAGTTAAGATCGAAGTTCCCGAGAGCTGGAAGAACTGCGCAGACGAAGAGCTGGGCGACGTTATGGCTAAGGTTGAGACCGCAGCTGAGAAGTTCGTTGCCAAGATCCAGAGAGCAGTTAACGGTCAGGAAGGTAACAAGCTGCCCGTTTCCACCTTCATGGATTATGTAGATGGTAACACTCCTTCCGGTACCTCTGCATTCGAGAGACGTGGTGTTGCTACCGACGTTCCCGTATGGAATCCTGATACCTGTATCCAGTGTAACTTCTGTTCCTACGTATGTCCTCACGCAGTTATCCGTCCCGTAGTTACTACCGAGGAAGAAGCTGCTAAGGCTCCCGCTAACATGCTGAAGAAGCCTATGACCGGTATGCCCGGCTACTACTTCACCATGTCCATTTCCTCTCTGGATTGTACCGGTTGTGGTTCCTGTGCTAACGTTTGTCCTGGTATGAAGGGCGTGAAGGCTCTGTCCATGCAGAACTTCGAAGAGAACGTTGCTCAGCAGGAAGTATTCGACTTTGGTCGCACTCTGGATGTTAAGCCTGAAGTTCTGGCTAAGTTCAAGGAAACCACCGTTAAGGGTTCCCAGTTCAAGCAGCCTCTGTTAGAGTTCTCCGGCGCTTGCGCAGGCTGTGGCGAGACTCCTTACGCTAAGCTGATGACTCAGCTGTTCGGCGACAGAGCATACATTGCTAACGCTACCGGTTGCTCCTCCATTTGGGGTAACTCTTCTCCTTCCACTCCTTATACCACCAACTTCAAGGGTCAGGGTCCTGCATGGTCCAACTCCCTGTTCGAGGATGCTGCTGAGTTTGGTATGGGTATGAAGCTGGCTCAGGATGCCGTTCGTGGCGGCCTGAAGGCTAAGGTTGAGAAGCTGGTTGTTGAGTGCGAGAGTGAAGCTGTTAAGGCTGCTGCTCAGGAATGGTTAGAGACCTACGAAGTAGGCGCTCTGAACGGTTCCGCTACCGACAAGCTGGTTGCTGCTCTGGAAGAGTGTGGCTGCGATCACGCTCAGGCTATCCTGAAGCAGAAGGACTTCCTGTCCAAGAAGTCTCAGTGGATCCTGGGTGGTGACGGTTGGTCCTACGATATCGGTTTCGGCGGTGTAGACCACGTTCTGGCTTCCGGCAAGGATATCAACATCCTGGTATTCGATACCGAGGTTTACTCCAACACCGGTGGTCAGGCTTCCAAGGCTACCAACGTTGGTGCTATCGCTCAGTTCGCTGCTGGCGGTAAAGAGACCAAGAAGAAGGATCTGGCTGCCATCGCTATGAGCTACGGCTACGTATACGTTGCTCAGATCGCTCAGGGTGCTGACATGAACCAGATGATCAAGGCCTTCGTTGAGGCTGAGAGCTACAATGGTCCTTCCCTGATCATCGCTTACGCTCCTTGTATCAACCATGGTATCAAGAAGGGCATGAGCAAGGCTCAGACCGAAGAGAAGGAAGCAGTAGCAGCTGGTTACTGGCACAACTTCCGTTTCGATCCTCGTATGGCTGCTGAAGGCAAGCCTGCATTCACTCTGGATTCCAAGGCTCCTACCGGAGACTACAAGGCATTCCTGAATGGTGAGGTTCGTTACAACGCTCTGGCTCGCTCCAACCCTGCCAAGGCTGAGGCTCTGTTCGCTAAGTCCGAGCAGCTGGCTAAGGAGAAGTACGAGCACCTGCAGAAGCTGGTTAAGCTGTACGGCGTTGAGGAGTAATCCGAAACTTCCTAGAATATCATAAATGAAATGGCGCCCCGTGTCCGTGAGGATGCGGGGCGCTTTTGCGCGAGGCAATGAGCAGTGCGGAAATAGCCAGAATCGAAGATGACATGCTTGCATGTCAGAATTCGACTCTGGCTATTTTCATAGTGCGAAGCACGCGACCGAGATGAAGCGAAGCAGAATCGAGGTGCGCACTGCGAAGAAACTTAAGCGGGGGCCAGGGCTGGAGGGGATGGATGGCCCTGCGTTCCTGGAAGCAAGTAAAACTAAGGCTCTCTGTCCTTGTCTAAAAGCGATACGAAAAATCGCAAAACTCGCTGCGCTCAGACAGTTGCGTTTTTCGTATCAACGTCAAATCCAGATAGCCTAAGTTTTACTAAGCTTCTGCGCAAAAGCATCCTGGAGAATCCCTCTCCCTTATATCCCTAAGTCACCTCATATACGAGGCACGCCTAACGAGGAAAGGGTGGATGTTAATCATCATAGCCGAACGGAGAGGAAAGAGAGAAGATGCATAGAAAGTACACAGTCACAGCCAACAGTTTGCTGTGGCTTTTGTTGTATATTTTTGACGAATATGCTATAATAAATCCAAATGCAATGTGGAGATGAATGTTCGATAAAAGGAGAACTTCCATGAAGGGAAAGGCAATTGCGATTGGTTTGATTTTACTGATGTTCATTTTGTTGATTCCCATTCCTCTGCGGTATAAAGACGGAGGCACAGTGGAATATCGAGCTCTTTTGTACAGTGTGTATGATGTGCATCGCCTTGCCATAGAGCCGGTAGGTGGTTATGATGAGGGGATCATTGTAGAAATATTGGGGATAGAGATTTTTAATAATGTGGACTGATAAGTAAAATACACGAAGGGATTGCAAAACTATGGAAAAAATCAAAAGTTTGAATAGTTATCAAAAAGGCATATTGATTTTTATGATTGCTATGACACTGTTTTTTTCTGTGATTTATCCTACGACGATTTCAAAAGTTGGATTTGAGTACAATGATACCATTCTTGTTCAAAGGGAAGAGAATGGTAATACCATATATGCGGGTAAGATCCGTGGAGAAGAGTCTTGTTTTATTGTGTCAGCAGACAATATCATTGAATTTCACTATGGTGAGAAGGTTTATGGACCTTATACGGAAAAAAAGATCCAACCGCAGTTCCAAAGGATCACGATATGTCAGGTTCTATGACGGGCGTGGAGTTGCGTGAAGGAGAAGATATCTTATTTCGTGGCGGTGTGCTGGACTTGGGGGATTTTTACTGGCTTTATAGCGAGGATGGGACCGATCACAATTTCGGTGTTACAGTGACTACAGGGGATGGCAGGGTATATGACGCAGATGGAAATCCTGTGGATCCGATGAAACCGACGGCATACACAATATTAAAACTGATGAATGGCCCCGAATTAACACACAAGGGAATCGGCACTGCCTGGTTTGGAGCTGTATTTACTTGCATTCTCAATGGGATTTCGATTCTTTTTGCAGATGAGTTGTTTCATTTGCGTTTAGCATTTCATGTTCGATATGTGGATGATGTAGAACCATCGGAGTGGGAAATAGCGGGAAGATATTTCAGTTGGACTGTGATGACCATGATAGCATTGGTGATTTTTGTTTTGGGGTTGCAGTAATATAAGGGAGCAAGTGAACAAACCTTGAATTGACCGAAGGTCAAAAAGATGGTCAATTATGAGAATTACAAATATGAATTTGACGAGGTAGTTGTATGGTTCAACTGATCAAAAGATGTCCCGAATATGTGGCAGGGTACAAAGAGTATTGTCAGGAATTGTATGATAACCATGTCATCTATTTTAGACCTACAAATCCAAAGAGCATTGATAGTGACTGGTTTTTTCGTACAAAATCATGGTATGACAGGAAAGAACAGGGGCTGGTAGAAGGTCAGCCTATCAGTTATCACTATTGGGCAATTGACAACGGAAAGTTCATAGGAGAATTTCAACTCCGAACCGAATTTTCCGAAAAGGTAATGTCGGATATTGGAAGCATTGGTTATGCAGTCAGAGTATCGGAACAAGGAAAAGGATATGGCAAAGAGATTCTTCGCCTTGGGTTGGAACTGGCAAAGCAACACGGCATGGAAAAAGTGTTGTTAACAATTAACGATAAAAATAAAGCATCCATTCATGTATGTGATAAAATGGGTGGTATCTGGAAAGATACCATAGACGCATATAACGATGTTGAAGGACAGCAT
>JAFYLG010000163.1 GCA_017537225.1 Lachnospiraceae bacterium | reverse complement strand
CTCAGGGGGTAGTGGAGCCTGTGGTGTACCGTCGTCCCCGCGTCGGCATTTTGTCTACAGGCAGTGAATTGGTGGAGGCTGGCGAGATCCCTGGTCCCGGTAAAATCCGCAATTCCAATCGTCATACCCTGGAAGCAGCGGTTATGTCTGCCGGTTGTGAACCAGTGTATCTGGGATTGGCAGGAGATACCACCGAAGGTATTGCCAGTCGTATGGTACAGGGATGGGAGATTTGTGATCTGGTGATCTCCACTGGCGGTGTGTCTGTGGGGGACTATGATTTAACTCCGGATGCGATGGAGATGGCAGGGGCAACTCTTATGATCCAGAGATTGACCATGAAGCCCGGCATGGCCTGTGCGTTTGGGGCCAGGGAAGGGAAGCTGATCTGCGCTCTATCCGGCAATCCCTCTTCGTCTTTGACCACATTTTACGCTGTGGTGCTGCCGGTCCTTCGAAAACTGGCAGGATGGCAAGATCCGATTCCTCAGGAGATCGATATGGTGATTCCCAGTGGATTTGGAAAAAAGAGTCGTGAAACCCGTTTTCTGCGGGGAACGTTGGATCTTAGCGGAGGATGTGTGAAGTTGATCACACCGAAAGAACAGGGGAATGTGGTGCTCAGCAGCACCATCGGATGCAATGCCATGGCCATCGTACCGGCAGGCACCGACAAAGTAGAACCAGGAACGGTATTGAAAGGATTCGTATTATGAAAAAGGTGAATGTAGAAAACGCTGTGGGCATGGAATTGTGCCATGATATTACTGCTATGTTTGATGGTTTTAAGGGGGCTCTTTTTAAGAGAGGACATGTGATTCAGGAAAGTGATATTCCCAGATTGCTGGATATTGGCAAGAAAACGATTTTTGTCTGGGAAGATCATGCCGGTGAGATCCATGAGGAGGATGCGGCTAAGCGTATGGCAGCTATGACTCCTGTGGAACAGGCCCATTACACAGGACCCAGCGAGGGTAAAGTATTGTTATTTGCTGAGACTGCAGGTATGTTCCGTGTGGACACTCAGCTGCTGAAAGAGATCAACTCTATCGGCGATATCACCATTGCCACCCTGCCGGATCATTATCCGGTGGAAAAGGGAGCTCGCATGGCTTCCATGCGCATCGTACCGCTGGTGACCAAGGAGGAGCAGATCATCCGGGCAGAGAAGCTGTGTGAAGGCAGAAAGCTTTTGGATCTGCGTCCCTACCAGTACCGTAAGATCGGTGTGATCATCACCGGTTCGGAGGTGTACACCGGACGGATTCAGGATAAGTTTGAGCCAGTGGTTCGTCAGAAGATGACCAAGTATCCCTGTGAGATCCTGGGCGTGACCATCTGTGACGACGATCTGGATATGATCGTGGCAGCAGGGCAGGCCTACCTGGAGCAGGGAGCGGACTTCCTGATCTTCACCGGCGGTATGTCGGTGGATCCTGATGACCTGACACCCACCGCTATTCGTCGCCTGGGGGCAGATATTATCAGTCATGGCGTGCCTGCCCAGCCTGGCAATATGACTCTGGTGGCGTACTTAAATGATGTGGCCATCCTGGGTGTGCCCGGTGCGGCTATCAGCCTGCCTACAACTATTTTTGATGTGCTGTTGCCTCAGATTTTTGCCGGGGACAAGCTGACCAAGGAAGATCTGATTAAGCTGGCAGATGGCGGACTGTGTCAAATGTGCGGTAGTGCCAAGTGTCATTTTCCCAATTGCTCTTTTGGAAGATATTAAAGCAACAGACCTTTTTCTGTGGGATAAAAGGATCAGGAAAATGGTATCAGAAAGGAAAACATCATGATCGATACATACGGACGAGACATATATTACCTGCGCCTCTCAGTGACAGAACGGTGCAACCTGCGTTGTCGTTATTGTATGCCGGAGGAAGGTATCTGCAAAAAGAAACACGAAGAAATGTTGACGGAGAATGAGATGGTCCAGGCCGTGGAAGTGGCGGCATCCATGGGCTTTCGCAAGGTGCGTCTGACTGGAGGCGAGCCTTTAGTTCAGAAGAATATTCTCTCCATCTGTCAGCGGGTGGCCGCTGTGCCAGGGATCCAGGAGGTATGCCTGACCACCAATGCTACCTTGCTTCCGGAACTGGCGAAACCGTTGCGTGAGGCGGGAGTCAGTCGGTTGAATATCAGCCTGGACACACTGGATGAGGAAAAATACACCTACATTACTCGCCGGGGTCGCCTGGAGGAGGCCATGTCCGGGATCGAAGCAGCGATTGCAGCCGGTTTTCAGAAGATCAAGATCAATGCAGTATTGATCGGCGGATTTAATGATGACGAGATCGAAAAACTGGCAGAGTTGACGCTGTGCTATCCTGTGGATGTTCGCTTTATCGAGCTGATGCCCATCGGCGACAGTGAGGAATTTGGCCAGGAGGCCATGATTCCCTGTGAAGAAGTGCTGCGTCGGCTGCCTCAGCTGACACCCTGTGAGCATGACGGTGGAGTGGCAGCTCTGTATCACTTGCCGGGCGCTTTGGGCAATGTAGGACTGATCCGTCCCATTAGCCAGCACTTCTGTGATACCTGCAACCGTATGCGTCTGACGGCAGATGGCAAGTTAAAACCGTGCCTTCATTCCTCTCAAGAATTTAACATCAAAGGACTGGACAAGGATGGTGTGGAACAGCAATTGAAGGAAGCCATTTTGGCGAAGCCTGCCCGTCATGCAGAGTTGTCAGCCAAACATCGTAGTGAATCCGGACGCAATATGAATCAGATCGGAGGATGACACCATGGGGCAGTGGGCGGATAAAGAAAAGAGAGAAGGAAAAAGGATGAAGATCGGAGGTAGTGTACCCATTCCTATGATAGGATTTGCAGCGTATTCCGGCACCGGCAAGACCACCTTGATGGAAAGGCTGGTTTGTTGCCTCAAAGCGCAGGGACTTCGACTGGCAGTGATCAAGCATGATGGCCATCGTTTTGAAATCGATAAAGAAGGCAAGGACACTTACCGCTATACCCAGGCGGGAGCGGATATGACCATTATTACTTCCCAGGAAAAATACGCACTGATGGAACAGCGAGAGGCAACATTGGAACAGGTGGTGTCTTTAGTCCATGATGTGGATCTGATTCTGGTAGAAGGATATAAAAATGCAGGGGATCTGCCTCAGATCGGTCTGGCCCGCGCCGCTACCGGCAAGGGGTTTACCCATGAGATTTCGAGGTTTGTGGCAGTGGCTGCAGACTATGAGGTGGAGGAGATTCGTAAGGGAGAAGTAGCGATCCCTCAGTTTGGCCTGGAGGATATCCAGGGAATCGCTGGATTTATTATGAAATACTGTGGGTTAACAGAAAGATGTGACACGGATGGTCAGATCCCATCCTGCCACAGAAAAGGAGATAGACAAATCGTGGGAGTACGGAATCAGGAGGATTTTACTCATTTTAATGAAGAAGGCAGAGCAAAAATGGTAGATGTGGGTGCCAAGCCGCTGACCCAACGCAGTGCCACAGCTGGTGCCAGGGTGCTGGTAAGCCGAGAAACCTTTGATAAGATTAAGACCGGCGGTATGAAGAAAGGGGATGTATTGACAGTAGCGCAAATTGCCGGTGTCATGGGAGCGAAGCGGACACCGGATCTGATCCCTATGTGTCATCCTATTCTCATTCATGGTGTGGATCTGTCCTTGCGTCTGGACGAGAACCGTTGCAGCGTGGAGATCGAAGCTACCGTGTCCTGTGATGGCAAGACTGGTGTGGAGATGGAGGCGCTGACGGCAGCGTCGGTGGCGGCCCTGACGGTCTATGATATGTGTAAAGCGGTACAGAAGGATATAGAAATCACAGATATTCGACTGCTGCGCAAAACCGGTGGCATCCACGGGAATTTTGAACGTCAGGAGTGATCAGAGCTCATCTACCGCTCCAGATTCAGAGACATGTAGAAGAAAACGTAATCTTGAAGAAGAAAGAGAGGAAATACCATGAGATATACGGCAGCAGTATTGACCATCAGTGACAAAGGGGCCCGCGGGGAACGTGTGGACACCAGCGGTCCCGCATTGTGCCGGATTTTGGAACAGGATGGTTGGGATGTGGTTTATACCACCATCATCCCCGATGAAAGGGAGCAGATTCAGGCAGAATTGATCAAATGCGCAGACGAGTTGCAGGTCGCCTTGGTGCTGACCACGGGAGGAACTGGTTTTTCGCCTCGCGATATCACGCCGGAAGCCACCATGGAAATCGTGGAACGCCCCACTCCCGGTATCCCGGAAGCCATGCGGGCAGAAAGTTTAAAGATCACTCCAAAAGGCTGCCTATCCCGTAGTGCGGCTGGTATCCGTAAGAGAACATTGATCATAAATCTGCCAGGCAGCGAAAAGGCAGCCAAAGAAAATATTTTGGCAGTATTGGATCCGATCCATCATGGTATGGATATGTTGTATTCGGAAGGGTCGGCAGATTGTGGATCTCCTGCTAACGCTCATGATCATCATAGGCATCACCACGACCATCACCATGATCATCATGACCATATTCAAGAATGCAGACATCGCCAGGTGGAGGCAGCTACGCAGAAAACGGAGACTATAGAAACAGCCATTCCGTCTATGGATGAGTGGCTGAAGGAAGCGAAGGCAGACCCTCGTGCTGCCCGGGTCGGTATGTTTTTGACTCACAATGGTGTGGTGCGCCAGACGGCAAAGGCGCAGGTCCGCTATGGGGAAGAGGGAACCAAGCCTGTTACCGGGATGCAATTTTCCTTTGACCCAAAAAAGGTAGATGCCATTGTGGAAGAAACCTATGGTATGGAGGGTATCTACTATATTCGCATATGGCTCAATGAAGGTACGTTGCAGGTGGGTGACGATATTATGTATGTGTTGATCGGAGGAGATATTCGTCCTCGGGTGATCGAAGCATTGCAGTATCTGGTAGGTCGTGTGAAGAAGGAGTGTGTGGTGGAGACGGAGTTGCATGATGTCGATTGATGCACGCGAATCAGCTTAACGACTATCGGGAATGTAAGGACCTTTACAAAGGATGAAAAACAGTGTATTCTTAAAGAGACTTCGCACAAAGAAAGGCTTTCCATGATTTGTGCGAAGAGAATACTGGATAAACAAAATCGTAAAGGAAGATACCATGTCTAAGAAAACCCTGATCATCAATGGCTCCCCTCGCCTGCACGGCGATACTGCCACCCTGATTACAGAATTAAAAAAACACCTGACTGGTGAGGTGGTGGAGATCTCTGCTTACCGTTCTAAGATCGCACCCTGCGTAGATTGCCGCGGCTGCTGGAAGACCGCCAAGTGCGTGGTAAAGGACGACATGAGCCTGATCTACAACGATGATTTTGACAATGTGGTGCTGGCATCTCCCGTGTACTACATGACCCTGCCGGGCCCGGTGCTGAGCCTGATGAGCCGCTTTCAGCCCCAGCATGCAGCCATGTTTTTCTTGAATATCCCCTTAAACCTACGCCCCAAAAAAGGCGGCCTGATCCTGACCGCCGGCGGTAAGGGCAATGCCGATGGTGCCGCCCACCATATCCGGGTATTTTTCCGCCAGATGGGGGCCACCGGTTTTGAAGAGCATGCTGTGAAGTCCTTACATACCGACGACCTACCTGCCGCCCAGGATACAAAGGCCCTGGAGGATGTAAAGAAGCTGGCAGAGTGGCTGAATGAAGAGTAAAGAACAACAAAAGTCCTGTTGCAAGAGCGAAAAAGAGACTCTTCCAACAGGACTTTTTGTTTGGACAGCAGGGCGACCGATGATGCTTGCAAGTATGAGAGGAAGAGATTTGGGGGACATATTCCGACTGTTATTTAATAAAATGTTTATTAAAACTTGACAGATAACTTTACAGCTGACTTGACAGATGGCATGACACGCTGTATAATCCTATGCAGTCATTTTGAGAACTGATGAATAAAGAGGATTGCAGTATTATGAAAAAACAAATTGAGAAAGTAAAGAGAGAGAAGAACGCTGTCATTCTCGCTCACTATTACGCCCCTTCTGAGGTGCAGGAGATCGCCGATTACGTGGGTGACTCCTTCTATCTTGCAAAAATCGCAAAACAGAGTACAGCAGATATCATTGTTTTTTGTGGTGTTTCCTTCATGGGTGAGAGTGCAAAGATTCTCAATCCCGGGAAGAAAGTTTTTATGCCGGATCTGACGGCTGACTGTGCCATGGCACATATGGTGGCCCCGGGGATCATTGAGCAGATGCGGGCAAAATACCAGGATCTGGCGGTGGTATGTTATATTAACTCTACAGCAGAGCTGAAATGCCAGAGCGATGTGTGTGTTACTTCGTCTAACGCCGTAAAAATTGTTCGGGAACTGCCTAATCAGAACATATTCTTTATCCCTGACCGCAATTTGGGAAGATTTGTGGCCCAGCAGGTTCCGGAGAAAAACATTATCTTAAACGAAGGCTGTTGTCCGATCCATGCTCGTATGACGGCAGATCAGGTGAAAAATGAAAAAAATAAGCACCCTCATGCTCATGTTCTGTCCCATCCGGAATGTGAGGAGCCGGTTCTTGCCCTTTCTGATTTTATTGGCAGCACAGCGGATATCATTTCTTTCGCAAAGACAAGTGATGCCTCCGAATTTATTGTGTGCACTGAGGTAGGTGTAGATTATAAACTGATCAACGACAACCCGGACAAGCGTTTTTACTTCCCAGAGCCTCATCCTTGCTGCGCCGATATGAAGTTAAACACCCTGGAGAGTGTGTTGTCTGTTTTGGAACAAGAAGACCGAGTGGTGGAGGTCCCTGAGGAGATTTGCCGGAGAGCGATGATTCCTCTGGACAGAATGTTGGAGCTTGCAAAATGAATAGAAAAACAGATATTTTGATTGTAGGCAGCGGTGTGGCAGGATTGTATTGCGCATTAAACCTGCCCAAGGAAAAACAGATTATCATCGTGACAAAGGATGAGGCATCGAAGAGCGATTCGTTCCTGGCACAGGGTGGTATTTGCGTATTGCACGATGAGAACGATTATGACGCATTTTATGAAGATACCATGAGAGCCGGCCATTATGAGAATAGAGCCGAATCGGTAGACATTATGATTCGTTCTTCACGGGAAGTGATCGAAGACCTGGTATCCTATGGTGTTCGCTTTGAAAAGGATGGGGACGAATTTGCCTATACTCGTGAAGGAGCACACTCTAGACCTCGCATCTTGTTCCATGAAGATGAGACAGGAAAAGAAATCACCTCTCATCTGTTAGAAGCAGTAAAGGATCGTGAGAATATCACCTTGATCGAGCACTATACCATGGTGGATTTGCTGTGTCGCGAGAATACCTGCTATGGTATCATTGGACAGGATCAGGAGGGGAATTATTCCGCCATTTGCGCCGACTACACCATGCTTGCCACCGGTGGCATTGGCGGATTATATGAACATTCCACCAATTACAGACATCTGACGGGAGATGCTCTGGCTCTTGCCCTGAAACATCATATCGCCCTTTCTAACATTGATTATATTCAGATTCATCCGACTACCCTGTATGCGGAAAAGGAAGGCAGAGAATTTTTGATTTCGGAGTCGGTTCGCGGTGAGGGTGCCATTTTGCTCAATGCCAGCGGCCAGCGATTTGTGAATGAACTTCTTCCTCGTGATGTGGTTGCCAATGCCATTTTTGACGAAATGAAAAAGGAAGGGACAAAGCATGTTTGGCTTTCCATGGCACCCATTCCCGTAGAGGAGATAAAATCACATTTTCCTAACATCTACCAGCACTGTTTGGAAGAGGGCTATGATGTAACAAAGGAGCCTATTCCTGTGGTGCCTGCACAGCATTACTTTATGGGTGGTATTGATGTGGATCGATTCAGCAAAACATCCATGGAGCGATTGTATGCCGCTGGGGAAACTGCCTGTAATGGTGTCCATGGACGCAATCGCTTAGCAAGCAACTCCCTTTTGGAGTCTTTGGTGTTTGCCAAGCGAGCAGCAAAACATATCACGGAAGGGTATGCGGAGATTGCTGCGGATGAGAAAATCATCATCGACGAATCACAATATAAAAACTATCAGGAAGAATATAAGTCGGCGGTTCTTGCAGCCATAGAAAAGGAGAGAAACAGTCATGAATCATATTACCATGAAAATGAATGCAGATGAATTGATTCTGCAAGCCTTAAGAGAAGACATCACAAGTGAGGATATCACCACCAATTCTGTCATGCCCCATTATCAAGCCGGTGAAGTAGACTTGATCTGTAAGCAGGATGGTGTCATTGCTGGTTTGGGTGTGTTCCAAAGAGTATTTGAGCTCCTAGATGAAAAAACGGAAGTCATTTTCTATTGCGAAGATGGTGATACCGTAAAGAAGGGAGAAAAAATCGGACTGGTTCGCGGTGATATCCGTGTTTTGCTGTCCGGTGAGAGAACAGCACTCAATTATTTGCAGAGAATGAGCGGAATCGCCACCTATACCCGTTCCATTGCGGATTTGTTCAAGGGAAGCAAGACCAAGCTGCTGGACACCAGAAAGACCACTCCCAATATGAGAATTTTTGAAAAATACGCAGTAAAAGTGGGAGGCGGCTATAATCACCGTTACAATCTTAGTGATGGTATTTTGCTAAAGGACAACCACATTGGCGCAGCAGGCGGTGTGAAGGAAGCTGTAAAAATGGCAAAAGAATATGCGCCGTTTGTTCGAAAAATCGAGATCGAAGTGGAAAACCTGGACATGCTGAAGGAGGCCCTGGAGGCAGGTGCCGATATTATCATGCTGGATAATATGAGCGTGGAAGATATGAAAACGGCAGTGGAGCTTTGCGCAGGAAAAGCGGAGACCGAATGCAGCGGAAACGTGACGAGAGAAAATGTGGAACGATTGATCGGCATTGGCGTAGATTACATTTCCAGCGGTGCCCTGACCCACTCTTCTCCTATCCTGGATCTTTCTTTGAAAAATTTACACGCAATTTAAGGAGGCTAAGATGAAGGTTGCCGAACGAAGGAGAGCAATCGTATCCTTCCTGTTGTCCGCAAAGGAACCTGTGTCGGGAAGCGATCTGAGCCGCCAATTTGGGATATCTCGCCAGATTATTGTTCAAGATATCGCGGTGCTCAAAGGGGCAGGCTGTCAGATTCTTTCCACCAATCAAGGCTACATCTTGCAAAAATCGCCGC
Source organism: Lachnospiraceae bacterium (assembly GCA_017537225.1). Taxonomy (GTDB): domain Bacteria; phylum Bacillota; class Clostridia; order Lachnospirales; family Lachnospiraceae; genus RGIG7193. The sequence goes on along the minus strand of JAFYLG010000163.1, from coordinate 2,547 downwards.
TGTGTAAGAGGGTGCTTAAGTTGCGGCATACTGCTGAAGAAACCGAGGATGAGTTGTCCTGTATCGTAAACCTGGGAGGGACAGTGGTGGATGTCTTTGTCCGCCATAAAGTGTATGGAAAAATCGAAGCCGATTTAAATATTGCTACGCAGGCGCAGGTGAAGCAGTTTATAGAAGGTGTCAGGACAGGAAAATCCACCGAACTGATGCATGTTACCAGCGGCTATCATTACCATACCATACGCGCAGAATCGGAAGAGATCCTGGACCAGATCGAAGCTGCTTTGAAGGAAAAAAACTATATCGTATCAGAAATAGCATGGGCGGGAGAACTCACGGTATGATGGATCAGGAAAGATTTGCAAAACAGCTAGCGTTCATTTTGGAGGCTGACAAAGAAAAGAATATTTTACGCCAAACCCATCTGAGCGGACATGGCAGACGGGAGAATGATGCGGAGCACGCATGGCACATGGCCATGATGATCTATCTTTTGAGGGAATATTCTAATGCTCCTTTTGATGTGGCCAAGGCCATGATGATGGCGCTGATCCATGATATTGTGGAGATTGATGCCGGAGATACGTATGCTTACGACACAAAAGGCTTAGAAACCCAAAAAGAGAGGGAGCAAAAGGCTGCAGAACGTATTTTTGGATTGCTGCCGGAGGATCAGAAAAACGAATTGATGCTTCTCTTTGCAGAGTTTGAAGAGGGTGAAACTATGGAAGCCTGTTTTGCCCGTGCTATGGATAATTTCCAGCCCTTGCTACTCAACCATTCCAACGGTGGTGAGGATTGGAGAGCACATCAGGTAAACAGGTCACAGGTGGCAGGCAGACAGCGCACCACCGGTCTTGGTTCGGAAGAGATATGGAACTATACCCAATCGATTATCGATGAAAATGTAGATAAAGGAAATATTAGAAAGGAATAGCAGAGCTCAATATAACTTTGCTTGACATTTGGCCTAAAATAAAGGAAAATAGAGGGGTAGTCTGCTGGTGAAAGGATACCGGACAGACCATCGCATGCAGACGGAACTGCCTGTGAGAAATACACACAGACGAGGAGAAAGACTATGCTTCAGGAAATTACTAGAGCTACCGCAGCCAAGATCAAAAACCCCGTGTTCCGGGATTATGCCAATATGTACTTAAATATCTATGATAACTTTGCAGAGCAGGTAGAGCAGTTTGGTCTGCCCTTCCACAAGGCTCAGGATCATATGAAGGAGGCCGAGGAGATCCGTGCTCAGCTGGATGACATGCAGATCTTAAACCGCTGTGAGGGTGCCAGTTTGGTGTACAACCGTATTTCCCCTGCCTGTGAGGCTTGCAAAAAGGGTGTAGGAACCTTGACTTCCTATGTTTCTTTCCGTTGTCATCGTCATTGCTTCTTCTGCTTTAACCCTAACCAGGATAACTATGAAGCCAACTGTGTACAGAAGGCGGATTGGGAGCAGGATCTGATGAATATTAAGGCAGAAGGCGGTCAGTTGACCCATGTGGCTTTGACTGGTGGCGAGCCTTTGCTGCATCCCGATGATTGTGTGGCATTCTTTATCAAGTCCAGAGAACTGTTCCCCCTGGCCCACACTCGTCTGTACACCTCCGGTGACCTGCTGACGGCAGATATGCTGCAGCGTCTGAAGGATGCCGGTCTGGATGAGATCCGTTTTAGTTACAAGATCGAAGACAGCGCCCAGCTGAAGGAAAAGGTTCTGAGTAACATGGCGCTGGCTAAGGAATATATCACCTCCGTTATGGTAGAGATGCCTGTTATGCCCGATGCTGAAGAAGAAATGCAGGGTCTGTTGACTCGTCTGGATGAGATGGGTATCTTTGGCATCAACCTGCTGGAGCTGTGCTTCCCTTACAACAATGCAGAAGCCTTTAAGGTTCGTGGTTATGAGCTGAAATATCCTCCTTACCGCACTCTGTACAACTTCTGGTATGCCGGTGGCCTGCCCGTGGCTGGCAGTGAGCTGGTAGCTTTGCGCCTGATGCGCTTTGCCGCAGAGAAGAAGATGAAGCTGGGTATTCACTATTGCTCTCTGGAAAACAAGAACTTTGGTCAGATGTACCAGCAGAACAAGGTACTGAGCAAGGCGCCTGCCACCATGTACTTCTCTCCTAAGGATTATTATTTAAAGGGTGTGAAGGCTTTTGGTGCTGACGCCATTCAGGTACGCCGTATTCTGGAGAAGGCTGGTGTGCGCACCTTTACCTATGATAAGGAGAACGAGTTTATCCTGTTCCACCCTCAGTATGCCCGTCTGTTTAAGGGACGCAACATGGAGCTGGCCCTGTCCATCAACGTGATGGAGCCCCGTGGCGGCGAAGTGGTAGCCCGTGAGCTGAAGCTGTTGCGCGCACTGCCCGGTGACTGCGATCCTGAGAAGCTGTAAACAAAAAAGAAACAACCTTTCGGCGGGTATCCGTAAAACAGTTAATCCTCCCTATGAAATTTTCATAGGGAGGATTTTAATTTCATAATCGTCATGGAGACCGTGCCATACCGCATTATACGCACTACACTGAATGG
>JAFYLG010000162.1 GCA_017537225.1 Lachnospiraceae bacterium | reverse complement strand
TGGAACTCCTACATCTGGCCCCGACTGGTAGCCAACGATGAGGCCCACCGTATGATCACCAACGGTCTGCGTAATGCCTTTACCGCCTCCACCGGTGATGTAAACTACCCGGTTCAGATGGCGGCGGTTGCTCTGGTATCCCTGCCTCTGTTCTTAGTATTTATCTTCCTGAGAAAGTACATTATGGCAGGTGTAAGCCGCAGCGGCATCAAGGGTTAATTTTGGTAACTGGCAAAAATCTTTGATTTTTGCTTGGTAACATACAAAAACACAAAAAGGAAGGAAAAAAGAATCATGAAAAAGAGAATCGTAGCAGCTCTGTTAGTGCTGGCAATGGTCCTGACCATGATCGGCTGCGGCAATAGCGGCAGCACCAACAACGGCGGTGAGACCGGCAATAACGGTACCACTGCAAAGACCAACTTCGAAGTTCCCGAAGGCGGTTATGATGGAAGCGCAGTTACCATCAAGTTTTATCACACCATGGGTGCAAACCTGAAGGCTGTTCTGGACCTGTACATTGCAGAGTTCAACAAGCTGTACCCCAACATCACCATCGAGTATACCTCTGTAGGTAACTACGATGACGTACGTGATCAGGTAAGTACCGAGATCCCTTACGGCAACCAGCCCAACATCGCTTATTGCTATCCTGACCACGTTGCTCTGTACAACCTGGCTCAGGCCGTTACCCATCTGGACAGCCTGATCGATAGCGAGATCACCGTAACCAGAGCTGACGGTACCACCGAGATCCTGGGTCTGACTGCTGAGCAGAAGGCTGACTTCATCGAAGGTTACTACAACGAAGGTAAGCAGTTCGGTGACAATCTGATGTACACCATGCCTCTGTCCAAGTCCACCGAGGTTCTGTACTACAACAAGACTTTCTTCGATGCCAACAACCTGACCGTTCCCACCACCTGGGAAGAGGTTGAGAAGGTTTGTGCCGCTATCAAGGCCATCGATCCCAACTCCATCCCTCTGGGCTACGACAGTGAGTCCAACTGGTTCATCACCATGTGCGAGCAGTATAACTCCGATTATACCAGCGCTACCGGCGATCATTTCCTGTTCAATAACGAGACCAACAGAAACTTCGTAAAGATGTTCCGTGAGTGGTATGAGAAGGGTTACCTGACCACCCAGACTCTGTACGGTGCATACACTTCCGGTCTGTTCACTTCCACCGAGGAAGTTAAGAGCTACATGTCCATCGGCTCCTCTGCTGGTGCTACTTATCAGCGTCCTGCTGCCAATGCTGACGGTTCCTATCCTTTCGAGGTTGGCATCGCTACCATTCCTCAGGTAAGTGCTGACAACGCTAAGGTTATCTCTCAGGGTCCCAGCGTTTGCATCTTCCAGAAGAGCAATCCTCAGGAAGTTATTGCTTCCTGGCTGTTTGTAAAGTTCCTGACCACCAGCGTAGAATTCCAGGCTGAGTTCGGTATGGCTTCCGGTTACGTTCCCGTACTGAAGTCCGTAGCTCAGAACCAGGCTTATGCCGATTTCATCGCTCAGGCTGACGGCGGCAAGTACATCTCCGCTCTGTCTGCTAAGGTTTGTCTGGAGCAGGAGTCCGCTTACTACACCTCCCCTGCTTTCAACGGTTCTTCCACCGCTCGTGATCAGGTAGGTACTCTGCTGTCCAAGTGTCTGACTGCTGACGCTGCCGGCGATGTAGATGCCATGATCCTGAAGGCCTTCGAGGATGCTGTAGCTGAGTGCGAATACAGCAACTAATCACGGTCTGTAAAACATGTAAATGGGATGTGGAGTTTTGTTTGTGATAAACGGGAGTCCCCATCCAAAAAGAGATGAAAATGTCCAATAAAAATATTTGCAAAACCACTTTGGTATGGCTGCTGACCCTGTGCTTAGGTCTGGGTGTCATGGGCTGTGGTCCTTCTGAGAACCCTCAGGGAGGATCTAATGATAAGACCACCCAGGCAGATGTGGCCGAGACCACAGAAGCACCTCTGGAGATTGTGGACTATGCTGCGGCTGTGAAGCTGAACATGGCATCCTCCACCATCAAGCAGGAGGTGACAGTCAAGACCTTCATCGATGGCGATACCGTACATTTTCACGTTCCTTCCAATGTAAGCGACGACGGAGTACTGAAGGCCAGATTTTTGGCCATCAATACTCCCGAGTCTACGGGAAAGATCGAAGAGTACGGCAAGAAGGCGTCTCAGTTTACCAAAGAGAAATTATCCAATGCGTCCTCCATTATCATCGAGTCGGAGAGCAGTCAGTGGGATCCTGATTCCACCGGTGACCGCTATCTGGTGTGGGTTTGGTACAAGACCGCCCAGGATGAGGAGTATCGCAACTTAAACATCGAGATCCTGCAGAATGGCTTGTCCATTGCCAATTCTTCTGCCAACAATCAGTACGGCAGCACTTGTATGTCGGCTATCGCTCAGGCGAAGGCCCAGAAGCTGTATGTGTACTCTGGTCAGAAGGATCCGGATTTCTACTACGGCGAGGCAGTGGAATTGACCTTGAAGGAGCTGCGTACCAATCTGGAGACCTACAACGGCATGAAGGTAGCGTTCAACGGTGTGATCACCATGAACAGCGACAACAGTGTCTACGTGGAGTCTTATGACGCAGAGACCGGTCTGTACTATGGTATCACCGTATACTATGGCTTCGGCTTAAGCGGTGGTGGTCTGGATATCCTCATGGTGGGCAATGAGGCCCGCATCGTAGGTTCTGTCCAGTACTATGAGGCTGGCGGCACCTATCAGGTATCCGACGTCAGCTACCGACAGATGAAGCCCGATGATCCCGGCAACCTGCAAAAAATCAGTGAAGGTCACACCGCCGCATACACTGTGGTGGATGCCGATACCTTTGCCAACGGCAAGGTAGAGATCACTCTGGAAGAAGGAACGGCCACCTTTGGTTATGCAGAGCTGGCCATGGATACCTCCATCCAGATGAACAACCTGCTGGTGACCGGTGCAAGCTTGCGTGACAGTAGCAGCGGAGATGGCCTGTTGGTCCTGACCTGCGAGGCCGATGGGGCTCAGGTACAGATCTGTCTGGCAGATTTGCGGGATGAGGCCGGTGAGCTGGTGACCGAGGATACTTACCTGGATCAGATCATCGATGTAAAAGGATATGTGGATTATTTCAATGGAACCTATCAGATCCGTGTGTTCTCTCAGGAGAATATTACGATTGTTCCCCAAACTATCAATCCAAGGAGCTAAATCATGAAGAAATTACTTGCTATCCTGGCCGTTCTGGCCATGTGCATTGGCATGTTCGCAGGCTGCACTCCCAGTGAGCCCGTAGAGACCGAGTCTACCACCACTGTTGCTGCAGAGGACAATGGCCTGGAGAATGCCAGAAAGTATCTGTACACCATGTACAAAGACAAGAACGAAGTAACCATCGCTGACTACGATGTGATCGGCAAGGTTTTAGTTGGTACCACTTCTTACCCTGTAGAGTGGTCCGTAAATGTAACTGCCGGTATTGCTGAGGACATCAAGATCGTGACCGATGGTGACAAGGTTACCGTTGATCTGAACGAGATGACCAAGGAAGAGATGACCTACGAGCTGATCGCTACCATCAGCGATGCTGAGGGCAAGACCGAGAAGGTATCCTTCGTACATAAGGTTCCCGCTGCCATCGTGATCGATGCCGGCATGAGCTATGAGGAGATCGTTGACTCTGCTTACGCTCTGGCTGAGGGCACTTCTTTGCCTGATACCTACAGACTGTTTGGTGAGATCGTTAAGATCGACACTCCTTACAGCGAGGACTACAAGAACATCACCGTTACCATTCAGGTAGGTGCTCTGGCTGACAAGCCCATCATGTGCTACCGTCTGGCTGGCGAAGGCGCTGACAAGCTGGCTGTAGGCGACAAGATCACCGTTGAGGGTATCTTCAAGAACTACAAGGGCACCATCGAGTTCGACGCCGGCTGCAAGCTGCTGGGTATGGGCGAGATCGTAGATCAGTCCGCTCTGGTAGATGCTGCTTACGCTCTGGCTGAGGGTATCGCTATGACTTCCGCTACCGCTATGACCGGTGAGATCGTTAAGATCGACACCCCTTACAGCGAGGACTACAAGAACATCACCGTTACCATCGTAGTTGACGGTCTGACCGACAAGCCCATCATGTGCTATCGTCTGAAGGGCGAAGGCGCTGACAAGCTGGCTGTAGGCGACAAGATC
>JAFYLG010000161.1 GCA_017537225.1 Lachnospiraceae bacterium | reverse complement strand
GACAGGGAGCCTGGTATCAAAACCATAACTACCAGCCATTCCAGTACGATTACTACTATATTAAAGTAAGCAAACTTAGCAATCAGACGCAGGCCTTTTGGCAGTTTCTGAAAATACGGATACAAGACGGGGTACAGTCCAAAAATCCCAAAATACATCAGGTTTTCTTCCACATTGGGAACAAGCATAACACTGAGCACACTGACGGCGATCCAGGTCATGACCTGACATCTTCTCCCGTAACAGTCTCCCACCATCAGAATGCACAGACCAGCGATCATTGGACAGGCATACATGCCCAGTTCCAAAATACCACCGATCAGTAGGAGTACTACACTGAGAGCGGCCATCATGCTGCAGCCCGCCATAACACTAGCTCTACTCATCGTATCTCTCTACGCCATCTTTAGTCACCTTAGCCAGGATCAAAGGCATCACCACAGGCTTCTCCTCACAGTAAGCATAGCAGGACAGCAATTTTTCTTTGGCTTTGGCCATCTTGCTGCCATCACAGGTGTATAGACGAGCCAGCACCTCGCCCTTCTTCACCTCATCGCCTTCCTTCTTGGCCAGATACAGGCCCGCCAGCATATCGATGGTGTCTTCCTTGGTCTCGCGACCAGCACCTAACATGGCAGCAGCAATACCACAACCCTCGGTATCGATATGTTCTACATAACCATCCACGGGCGCCAGCAGTTCTTCCATCACATCCGCTTCGCCATACAGAGCCAGATCATCCAGTACACGACTGTCACCACCCTGTGCAGCTACCATGGCTTTCAGTTTTGCAAAGGCACTGCCATTTGCGATAGCCCCCTTGGCCATAGCCATACACTCTTCGTAGCTTCCCTTACCAGACAGCACCAGCATATTGGTGGCAAGAGTCAGGCACACCTCGGTCAGATCCGCAGGTCCACGACCCTGTAAGGTAGCTACCGCCTCCTGGACCTCCAGTGCGTTGCCCACATTGTGGCCCAAAGGGGTATCCATATCGGTGATCAAAGCCACCACACGACGACCAGCCAAGGTACCGATAGCTACCATCTTCTGCGCCAGCAGAATGGAATCCTCGGTCTCCTTCATAAAAGCGCCGCTGCCGGTCTTTACATCCAGTACGATGGCATCGCTGCCGGAAGCCAGCTTCTTACTCATGATGGAGGAAGCGATCAGCGGCACACTATCTACTGTAGCCGTCACATCACGCAGAGCATACAGTTTTTTATCCGCAGGCACCAGGTTACCGGTCTGACCGATCACAGCCAATCCGATCTCATTGACCTGACGCACAAAATCTTCGCCCTCCACAGCAACCGATAAACCAGGAATGGACTCCAGCTTATCCAGTGTGCCACCGGTGTGGCCCAGGCCACGACCGGAAATCTTAGCTACACGACCACCACAGGCAGCTACGATAGGAGCCAGGACCAAAGTAGTCTTGTCTCCTACACCACCGGTACTGTGTTTATCCACCTTGATACCCTGGATCCCGGACAGATCCATCTGATCACCGGAGGCCGCCATAGCCAGCGTCAGCTCTGTCATCTCCTCATCGGTCATTCCCTGATAGTAGATGGCCATGGTCATGGCAGACATCTGATAGTCCGGGATTTCTCCCTTCACATAGCCATTGATCATAAAGTGGATCTCTTCCTTACTTAGAGTTCCGCCATTTCGTTTTTTCATAATGATGTCATACATTCGCATAAGCACATCCTCCTATGCCAGATCCTTAGGACCAAAACCAAAGGGAAGCAATTTCTCCAGAGTCCATTCCTCGTAATCCTCAGGAGACTTAGCCAGCAATACGCGGAAGGTCTTATACTCACAGAACTCCATCATGACCTGACGGCACACGCCACAGGGAGCCGTGCGAATCAACTCACCATCCTTAGGGCCGGCCACGATGGCGATAGTCTCAAACTCCAGCACGCCTTCACTGACTGCCTTAAAAAATGCAGTACGCTCTGCACAGTTACTGGGGGTATAACCGGCATTCTCAATATTACACCCCTGATATACCTTTCCATTTTTAGCTAACAGAGCTGCGCCCACCATAAAATGAGAATAAGGGCTGTAAGAATGCTCTCTGGCCTCCATCGCCAGACGGATCAGATCCTGATCAGAAATCTTACTCATTTCGTTACCTCCTTAGAGAGAATCAGCCGCCGTATTTTCGGCGGCTGGTTTTCTTTGCTATATACAATTACTCTTCCAGAACAATATTCATTCCAGCCGCCATCTAATTCGAGATATTCGCTATGAAAGCGGCTGCGGGATCGAATCGATATTCAATGAAGACCCTTGCGCACCGCCGGCCCTTAGTGAGCAGCTCTACTCCGTAGAGTTGCGAACTTAGTGCCGCTGCGCTGCGCACGGAGCGAGAGCGTGTCTGAATGGAATATCAGTTCAGATCCCCGATATCCTTTCATGCTACGATTATCTCGATTTCACATAAGGCTTACCATTGGCAGAAGGCACTCTGGATCTACCTACAAACAGAATCAGTACCACAACAGTCACCACATAAGGGATCATGGAAATCAGCTGTGCGGAAATAAAGTTGTTGGAACCCAATACTACCTTCAGACCGGTACAGAAACCAAACAACAGACAAGCCACCAGTGCACCCTGAGGGCGGAACTTACCAAAAATAACTGCTGCGATGGCAATGAAGCCCTGTCCAACGATAGAGATGGGGCGGAACTGATTCATGATCGCCATGGTAACACAGGCACCACCCAGACCAGACAGGAAGCCGGAAATAATAACTGCGATGTAACGAGTACGCTGTACATTGATACCCAAAGTATCACATGCCTTAGGATGTTCACCTACAGCACGCAGACGCATACCAAAGCGAGTCTTGTAGAAAACAAACCATACCACGATCACCAGAGCAAAAATCAGGAAGGAAGTACAGTAAGTGTTAAAAATGTTCTTAAAGAAGCGAGACCATGCAGTAGCACCATCAAATACACCTTCAAACAGCATGGGTAACTTAGTATCCAGCAGTGCGGGAGTATCCGAAGAATTAAACAATGCCTTGGAAACTAACAGCGCCACACCGGGAGCCAGGAAGTTAATGGCCGTACCGGCAATGGTCTGGTCCGCATTCAGTGATACGGTAGCAAATGCATGCAGCAGACCAAAGACAGCACCGGACAATCCGGCACACAAAAATCCAAACCAGGCATTACCACTCAAGTGAGCAACGGCAGCTCCGGTAAAAGCACCGATGGT
>JAFYLG010000160.1 GCA_017537225.1 Lachnospiraceae bacterium | reverse complement strand
GGCCAGATTGTTTTTTATTTTGAAAACACTTCCAAAGTCGATAAATATCCGGCCAGCCACCGAGACACCTTCTGAGCACCGGTCCAGTTCATATGGTCACCGGCATCTTTGGTGTCCACCTGCCAGTCGATCTGCAGCTGATCCTGGATCAGGTTCATATCGATGTACGTCAGTCCCATCTCGGTTGCCAACGCGGCGATACCGTTGTGGTTAGGATAGCTCCAGTTTTTAGCGCTGGGAGAGCTGATCAGGATCAGCTGGGCGCCGTTTTCTTCACATAGCGCCTGGATATCCTTGACACACTGGCGGTTCCAACGGGCGATGCCACGGACATCTCCACTGGGGATCATATACTCCGGATTGGGCGCCGGCTCCACATCGGTGTAGTGCATATAGCCACGCAGATCATCGGTCCAGGTATATTCCACCGGGCCCAGATCCTCTATACGCATATCTTTCCAGCGGTCGTGATAACGAAACAGGGGGATAGCCAGCTCCACCTTGGAAAACAGGTAATTGGACAGCTTGCACTCCTGGTAGATGGTATTGGTCTCCAGGATCACCACCTTAGGCTGCTGCCTCTCAAAGGCCTGGCGCAGGTAGCGATAAGATTCGTAGAGATACTGTCCGGTGGTGCCGCAGTTGTAGGCAACGATACCGGAAGCTTCTTCGATCACATTAGGAGCAAAGGCCAGGGCGCACTCACTGTCTCCCACAGTGATCACCTGGATGGTATTCTCCGGCTCTGCCAGGATACCATTTGCCTTCATCTCACCCATGCCAAAGTCCTCACGGTTATTCTTAGGATGAAACAGGCGGGTGCCAACCATCATCAGCACCACCAGGATCACTACAAACAAAAGTGCTCGAAGAACCAGTTTTCCGGCACCAATTTTGGTAACCGGCTCATTGGAGGTAACATTTCCATTCATCATTTCACTCATGCTGCCACCTCCTTAAAATGCCGCGTAGATGGGATCTACCGGCAGGTAGCCCACACCATAGGCGCCAAACAAAATGATAAAGAACAAAAATCCATAGTACACCGCCCAGCGAACCGGTGTCTTTTGACGGGCCAGCTGATCTCGCAGGTCGGTACCCTTTTCCCACAGCAGGTGGATGGACAGTACCAATACCAGCGCCACCAGCGTGATCAGAAAATCCTGAGCATCCATGCCCAGTGTCAGGATGGTACCGTCAAAGAAGGATTTCAGCGTAAAGTCGCTGACCATACTGCCAAACATCTTAAAACCGGCTCGCAGACCTTCTGCACGGAAGAACAATTCACCGACATTGACCAGCAGGGTCGTTCTAACGATCTGCATGATCACGTACCAGCGAGCCTCACGATCGATGCCGTGCTTTTCGGCAAAGCCAACCACAAAGGGCTCAGTAATATTCTCCAACAGGATCCATGCAAAGTGGTACACGCCAAAGAACAGATAATTCCAACCGGCACCGTGCCACAGACCATTGCTGAACCACACTGCCGACAGGGCGATACCTGCCGCGATCATAGGGCCAAAGTGATTGCCCAGGCGCTTGCGGGCCTTGACCGTCAGCTTATTCAGTGGTTTGGACATGGACAGGGGATAGAAAATGTAATCCTTAAACCAGGTACCCAGGGTAATGTGCCACCGGGTCCAGAACTTGCCGATGGTCCGGGACAAAAACGGCTGACGGAAGTTCTCCGGCAAAGTCACACCAAAAATCTGACCACTGCCGATGACCACATCCATGGTACCGGAAAATTCCATGTACAGCTGGCAGGTATAGAAAAACATACCCAGGGCGATGATACCGCCGTCATATTTTGCGTAATCCGTATAGATGGTCTCGATGACACTGTTTAAGCGGTCAGCGATGACCATCTTTTTCAGCATACCAAAGGCGATACGCTGGATGCCGTAAGTCAGGTTGTGCCAGGTGATAGCATTGCCTTCCCACAGAGATCCGGCCACCTGAGCGAAGCGACAGATGGGGCCCTCCATAATGGTAGGGAAGAATACCATATACAGAGCCAGTCGGGACAGGTTTTTCTCTGCCTCCTGGGTCTCACGATAGACATCTACCAGATAAGACACGGCCTGCAATGTATAGAAAGAGATACCGATGGGAGCGATAAAGGACGGCACTGTCACCTGCAGCGGCAGACCCAGCAATCCCGACAGAGAATTCCAGTTAGTCAGGAAAAAGGCCGAATACTTCAGTACCGACAAAATGCCCAGCTGGATCAAGACTGCTGCCAGCATCACCAGGCGTTGTTGCTTTTGAGAGCGGGCCTTGATGGCCTTGCGGGCTTCTTTTAATTCGTCTTTGGGCAGACCCTGCGTTTTCAGCGCTGCCACCTGCTCTCCTCTCTTTTTTTGCAGACCGGCCATGGCCAGACCAAAGAGATACATGGACAGGGTGGTAAATAACAGATACACCAGCAGCTTGCCGCTGAATTCCCAAAAGAATACATAGCTGGCGGCCAGCAGCACATACGGGCGCAGCTTGCGAGGCGACAGCTGGTACCCCAGGATCACACCCGGCAAAAAGATGCCCAGATATAATAAAGAACAATAAGACGTCATGGTCAAACCTTTCTTATCATGATTTATCTTCGATCCCATGGATCAAAGGATAGGGATTTCGTATTTCTTCCACATTATACAACGAAGTTTCTTTATGGTCAACTGAACCCTTGCTCCTGAATTTGATCTGTTCGATGAAAAAATAACAATTTTAACTCAATTTTTTGCGCCT